>NZ_JBSPZA010000029.1:0-53164 GCF_053851535.1 Desulfoplanes sp. PS50
GAACTCCTGTTTTACGCGATCCACTTCTTCGCGAACACTTTTTTTGTTCATCGTTGCCATGGCCCGTACTATAACACAGGTTTTTTCGACCCTCTGAGATGGCCTGTGCTGGACGAACTAGACGTCTCGAAAAAAATTAGGAGAGTCTCCGTTGGCTGAACAGGAAAAACGTTTGGCTGCCGAGGTTTTTGTGTTGCCCGCTGAAAAAGGGGAAGGGCCAGTCCTCTACCTTGCTGTTTTGCTCTGATGCTAACTCTCCAGGCCGTTTGTCATGCCTTGAAAGTTGTTGAGCGGTCACTGATGATCAGGTTGGCATGGCAGGTAGTACGGCCGACAACTTCCCTGACAAAGGGGGTATGTTTCTCGGTTCTTGTTGGGTTTCTCTGACACAAGGGGCCTATGCCCGTCGAGTTTCTTTGTCACTTTCTTACCCATTCAAACCGAACGATATTTCGTTCCTCACTGGAAAACTCCACCCCGATCAGATAGACCTCCTGTCCTGCAAACTGTTCAGCATAGCCTTTGGTTTTGATCTGCTCCAAAGCCTTGCCCTCACCTGCCTGTTCGATGACCTTGAATTCGATCAGATAGATTCGGTCCTCGAACCGGACCACCAGGTCCATCCGTCCCTTGTTTGCGTGGACTTCGGGACGGACATCGACTCCCGTGGCCGCGAAATAGCAATACACGATGGATGCGTAATAGGCCTCGTACCCGGCAGTCTGATTCTTTTTATACCACTCGCTGGGGATGGAGGCGAAAAAAGCGTGGAAGAGTCTGCCAAGTCCTTTGAGATCATTGGCTTGCAGAATTTCGTACAGGGAAAAGGCGTTGCGCTGTTGCGCGACGGCCGCCCTGGTAAAATACCTCAGGATGTAATCGGCCAGGCTCTGACGAACTTCCTGGTTGGGATAGCCAAGGGTGTACCGCCGCATTCCGCCAAGAATTTCGAGATTTTTGATGGTCAGGTATCCGGTCTGGAAGAGCAGGGTTTCCACTTCGATATGCTCGACATCAAAGCTTCCAAGGAGATTTTCCCCCACCTGCAGGTTGTTTAATTCCGGCACTAGGTATTTTCCGGCAAGCAGAAGCTTGAGCAGGAATGTCGGCGTGGCGCTCTCGAACCAGTAGTTGGAAAACTGTTTGCTATCTAAATAGAGGAGGACATCAAAAGGGTTATAGACCTTTTCTCCCAGCCAGTTATAGCCGTTGTACCATGTTTTGACGGTGTCAAGATTGACATCCTCCAGGTACGCGGCAAATACCTTCTCAAGTTCCTGCTGGGTATAGCCGCAAAGAGTTGAATATCGTTTATCCAGGGTAATATCCTTGAGGTTGTTCAGACCGCTGAACAGGGAAACTTTGCTAAATTTGGATACCCCGGTGATAAAGACCATGCGCAGATAGGGGTCACTGTCTTTCAGGACGGAATAATAATTTTTGAGTTCTTCCCGGATTTCAACGGCCAGATCGGTTTTGTCGATATTATCCAGGATGGGCTTGTCGTACTCGTCAATGAGCACGACGACCTTTTGTCCGGTGACTGCGTGCAAGGTTGCGATAAGTTCAGCAAATCTTCCCTTCAGGCTTTTTTTCGCATATTCGATACCGTGTACGATGGCATGATCGTAGAGGATTTCTTCGAAGGTTGTCTGCAATTCCTCCAGCGAACGCATCACTCCTGCGCCGAAACTGATATGAACGACGGGATTCGCCTGCTCCCAGTCCCAGTTGTCTTCCAGATAGAGTCCTCTAAAGAGATCCCGTTTACCTTCAAAAGCGGCTTTAAGCGTGCTCAGAAAGAGGCTTTTGCCGAACCGGCGCGGGCGGGACAGAAAATAATACCCGCCTCCGGCTTTGCTCAGGTCCGCGACAAACCGGGTTTTATCCACATAGGCAAAACCTTCCTGGATCAGCTTTTCAAAGGTCTGGATACCAATGGGTAATTTTTTCATGATCATCTCCGGAATGTTACGGGGCTGCTTGCTACATGAAATAGTTACGGCAGGCCGGGATCTCAAGGAATAGTTTGGGCATGAGAAAACCGGTTTGGCCGGGGGATGCGCTTTGTGATATCTGGGGGATTGGGGCCCAAACATAAGCGATGTACAGGCATCTACTCTTGCCCCTGTCGTTCCCATTCAAACCGAACGATATTTCGTTCCTCACTGGAAAACTCCACCCCGATCAGATAGACCTCCTGTCCTGCAAACTGTTCAGCATAGCCTTTGGTTTTGATCTGCTCCAAAGCCTTGCCCTCACCTGCCTGTTCGATGACCTTGAATTCGATCAGATAGATTCGGTCCTCGAACCGGACCACCAGGTCCATCCGTCCCTTGTTTGCGTGGACTTCGGGCCGGACATCGACTCCCGTGGCCGCGAAATAGCAATACACGATGGATGCGTAATAGGCCTCGTACCCGGCAGTCTGATTCTTTTTATACCACTCGCTGGGGATGGAGGCGAAAAAAGCGTGAAAAGCTTCTTTTATCCTGTCCAGGTCATTTGCCTGAAGGGCTTCCAGCAGCCTGGACTGATTTCGGAATTTTGCCAGCCTGTCCTTGCAGAAGTCTATCAGGATGGAATTGGTCAAACTGGTTTTGACTTCCAGATTAGGAAAGCCAAGGCTGTATTGGCGGAATGCTCCCGTCTGCTTAAAGCCCGTGAGGGTGAGATATCCAGTTTGGAAAAGCAGGGTCTCGACGGCGATGTCTTCGATTTCGAAACTGCCGACAATCTCCTCCCCGGCCTCGATCTGCTCGATTTCCGGGATCAGATAGCGGCCCTGTCGTAAAAGCTGGATCAAAAAAGAAGGCGTGCCGGTTTCAAACCAATAACTGGCAAAGGTCTTCTTTTTGAAGAACAGCAGAATATCAAAAGGATTGTATACCTTCTTCCCGAGCCAGTTGTACCCATTGTACCAGGTGCGAACTTCATTCAGGTCATGACCGGCGAGATAATCCGCGAAGACATCCTCGAGCTCCTTTTGCGTGTAGCCACAGATATCGGAGAACTCGGGAGTCATGGTAATGTCTTCCAGGTTGTTCAGACCGCTGAACAGGGAAACTTTGCTGAATTTGGATACCCCGGTGATAAAGACCATGCGCAGATAGGGATCGCTGTCCTTCAGGACGGAATAATAATTTTTAAGTTCTTCCCGGATTTCAATGGCCAGATCGGTTGTGTGTATGTTGTCCAGGATGGGCTTGTCGTATTCGTCGACGAGGACGACGACCTTCTGCCCTATTGTTTGTTCTAGCAGCCTGATGACCTGCAAAAACAACTCCCGCAGATCCTGTTTGGTGGTTTTGAGCCCATAGGCTTCGATATGGTCCTCGAGAATCGAAGCGAAACGAATCCTTAGATCCTGCACACTGCGCATCACTCCCGACCCGAAACTGATGTGAATGACAGGGTGTGCCGTATCCCAGTCCCAGTTGTTTTCGAGAGACAGGCCGTCAAAAAGCTCCCGCTTGCCCTGGAATGCGGCATCAAGGGTGCTCAGAAAGAGGCTTTTGCCGAACCGGCGCGGGCGGGACAGAAAGTAATATCCGCCTCCGGATTCATTGAGTTCGGTTATGAATCGGGTTTTGTCCACATAGATAAACCCTTCCTGAATGAGTTTTTCAAAGGTCTGGATACCAATGGGTAATTTTTTCATGATCATCTCCGGGGAAATATCGGTATGGCTAGGAAGGTTGCCATGGGGCCCACCGTGTCAGGGAGGGGGGCATTTCTTCGAAAATTTTTCAGGATCTCCTGTCGCCTGTTCTCTCTGCCTCTGAACTCCTGAGATGTACAGCCTGCTGTCTGACCAATGTTTCAAAAGCAGATCCACATCCCCACCCTGGGCACCATCATCCAGGTTTGACCCGAACAGATAAACGCGTGCCTCTGTGTCTGCGTAGCTGACGGGGATCGTTGGTATGATGTCATTCTGTCCTGATGATAATCGCACAACGCCATCTCCCGAAATAAACCTGTTTTTCGTAAAAAATGCTATGGGCTGGCCTCGTCAGCTCTCACCGTGCCTGCCTGATCGTTTCTTCTCACTATCCTTTTTCATCCAGGATGCGCATCAGTTTTTCCACAACCTGGTAATTGTCAAAGAAGTTGTCGCTTTTTTTGATGTCTATACGACCTTCTGTTCTGATGTTTCTTTGTGATCCTTGGGGTTGAGTTTTACCGCACCCACAACAGACCAATTTCGGGTCCCTCTAGCCCAGCGTTCAGGCCGTTTATTGCGAGCAGCCAGATAGAGTTGATGCCGGGCGTACAATATCTGCCTATCTCGGCCCTGGTGACGATCACCCGGGGTCACAAACCGCAGCCCGCTGTGAAGATGCACTGTGTTATATACCAGGCCACGAATTGAGAGACCCATTCCCGGGCGGCCTCCAAGGTTTCAAAGGGCTTCTCGGGATAATCAGGACGGTACTTGCAGGTCCTGAATAACGATTCCGAGAAGGGATTGTCGTTGCTGACAGCTGGTCTACTGAATGATGGCATCACTCGGGGCTTGTTCACATAAGCAAACTCAGCCTACCCTCGCCATGGGCTGACCTCAAGCACAATGTGTCTGTCAAAAAAGCCCCGGTCATTTGCCGAGGATGAGGTACGTTGTGAAATCTACAAGCAATCCAAATGATTACGAACCCTTCTTCCGTCTCCTTTGTCTCCCGTATTGACTTCCTGTGGATCGGTTTTATCAACTTTCACGCTTTCGTATCATGCGGAAGTGATGGAAATATGGAGAGACGGTTGGGTACAACGTGAACCGTTCAGGTTCAGGCTTGATCAGGGCACGTTCACATCCCGGCCCGATCGTCTTTGAAGATTACAGTTCGTATACATAAGGAGAAGATATGGCTGCTGCACAGGAACATTGCGAGTTCAAAACCGAAATCAAGAAGCTCTTGGATATCATTACCAACTCCCTGTACACCAACCGGGAGATTTTTTTGCGTGAACTGGTGTCAAACGCTTCGGACGCCTTGGACAAGCTCCGTTTCGAAACCAGCAGGGGAACAGCGGTCAAGGACCCGGATCTTTCCCTGGAAATCACCCTTTCGGCCGACGATACAAACCATGTCCTCACCCTCACGGACACGGGGATCGGCATGAGCCGGGACGAGATCGTCCGCTTTCTGGGGACCATTGCCCATTCCGGTTCCGAGCAGTTTCTCGAGAACATGGCCAAGGAAAGCAAGGAGAAACAGGACGCCAGCGACATCATCGGCCGGTTCGGCGTGGGATTTTATTCCGTGTTCATGGTCGCGGACAAGGTCGTGGTCACCTCCCAGTCCATGAACGAGGATGAGGCTTCGGTGCGTTGGACCTCGGACGGCACGGGTTCCTACGATGTGGAGACCCTGGATGAGTCCCTGTCCCGGGGCACGACCATCGAGATCCACCTCAAGGACGAGTACAAGGAGTACGCCACCGAGGATCGGATCAAGCATATCATCAAGACCCATTCCAACTTCATCTCCTTTCCCATCAAGCTGGGCGAAGAAACCGTGAACCAGGTCACGGCCCTGTGGCGGGAACCCAAGTTTTCGGTCAAACAGGAGCAGTACGACGAGTTCTACAAATTTTTGACCTATGACAGCGAACCGCCCCTGGACACCCTGCACATCTCCGTGGACGCCCCGGTCCAGTTCAAGGCCCTCATGTTCGTGCCCAAAAAGGATTATGATATCTTCAATCAGGATCGGGACAAATACGGGCTCGATCTGTATGTGCGCCGGGTGCTGATCCAGAAGGAAAACAAGGACCTGCTTCCCCAGTATCTCGGGTTCGTCAAGGGGGTCGTGGATACCGAAGACCTGCCGCTTAACATCTCCCGGGAAACCCTGCAGGAAAACCGGGTCATCGCCAAGATCAAGTCGACCATCACCAAGCAGATCCTTTCCGGTCTGGAAAAGATGGCCAAGAGCGATCCTGAAAAGTATGCTCAGTTCTGGAAGGAGCATTCCAAGATCTTCAAGATCGGGTATATGGATTTTGCCCACAAGGACCGGTTTGCCGGACTGCTTCGGTTCAACTCCTCCATTCACGAGAACAAGGACGAACTCACCTCCCTGGCCGACTACATCTCCAGGGCCCGGGAAGGGCAGAAGGAGATCTATTACATTTCCGGTCAGAGCAGGGAGGCGGTGGAACTCAATCCCCATTTCGAGATTTTCAAGAAAAAGGGGGTCGAGGTGCTCTATCTGTACGAACCCATTGACGAATTCGCTCTGGAGGCCGTGGGTGAGTTTGAAAAATTCAAGCTCAAGGCCGCTGAAACCGCCGACCTCAAGAGCCTGGATGATTTTGCCGACACCACCGCGGATGACGAACAGCCTGTTGAGGAATTGTCCAAGGACGAATCCGAGTCCCTGGACGAACTCCTGAAGAAGATCAAGGACACCCTGGGTGAGAAGATCACCGAGGTGCGTCTTTCGAGCCGGCTGACATCGAGCCCGGCCTGTCTGGTCAGCCCCGACGGGACCATGAGCTCGCACATGCAGAAGATCATGCGTCTTGTGGGCGGGGGAGACAAGGAGGATTCCGTGCCCACCAAGGTCATGGAGATCAATGGAGACCATCCCCTGGTCAGGAACATGATCGCCATTTTTCATGCCGACACGGACGATCCCTACCTGACTACCTGCATCGAGCAGCTTTATGAATCCTCCCTGCTTCTGGAAGGATATCTTTCCGATCCGCACAAGATGGTCAACCGGATCAACGAGTTGCTTGAACAGTCCAGCGGCTGGTACAAGGAAGTCAAAAAGGTCTAGTTTCAGGATGCCCCCGGACGATTGTCATCGTCCGGGGGCGTCAAGGAAAAAAGGGCGTCATGCACCCAATCCTGGCTTTGGCCGTGGATGAAATCAGCAAGGTGGTCCTGGGCAAGCGGGCACAGATCAGGCTGGCACTGACCTGCTTTCTGGCCCGGGGCCATCTGCTCATCGAGGATCTGCCGGGTATCGGCAAGACCACCCTGGCCCATTGTCTGGCCCGAGTGCTGGGCCTTGATTTTTCCAGGGTCCAATTCACCTCCGATCTGCTCCCCGGGGATCTTCTCGGGGTTTCCGTGTACGAGCAGAATGCCGGGCTGTTCACCTTTCATCCCGGACCCGTGTTCACCCAGGTGCTGCTGGCCGACGAGATCAATCGGGCCACGCCCAAGACCCAGAGCGCACTTCTCGAGGCCATGGAGGAGCGGCAGATAACCGTGGAAGGGACCACCCGCCCCCTTGAGGAACCCTTTTTCGTCATTGCCACTCAAAACCCCCTGGAACAGGCAGGCACCTTTGCCCTGCCCGAATCCCAGAAGGACCGGTTCCTTTTTCGCCTGGCCATGGGCTACCCCGATCCCGAGGCGGAACGTTTCATGCTTCGAAACGATTCTCTGGGGCCTGGTCCTGCAGATCTCAAACCGGTCATGGACGCACACACCCTTGTGGATCTGCAGCAACAGGTAGCAAAGGTCCATGTCTCGGACATCCTGCTTGAATACATCCAGACCATCATGGAGGTCTCCCGGGCCAGTGATCTTTTTTTGGCCGGTCTCTCTCCCCGTGCCGGTCTGGCCCTGCTGCGGGGGGCCAAGTCCTGGGCCTTTGGCGAGGGAAGGGATTACGTCATACCCGAGGATATCCACGAGGTCTTTTACTTTGTGGTCACTCACAGGCTGGCCCCGGCAGCGGCCCACGGTGTTGTCCGGACCGAAGACGTGACCGAACTTCTCAACGCCGTTTTGGTTCCCATATGAAATCTCCTCCGCCTGTGCGCCGATTTTTTGCCAAACGGGCAAGGGCTGAGTTGCCCGTTGTCCTCAACAGAAAACGCATCTTCATCCTGCCCACCAAATTCGGGTTGTTGTTCGCCCTCCTGCTTCTCGCCCTGCTCGTAGGCTCCATCAATTACACCAACAATCTCGGCTTCTTTTTGACATTTCTTCTGGCAGGCATGGGATTTGTCTCCATATTCCACACCTATGTGAACCTTCGCGGACTCGTGATCACGCGAATAACGACCAGAGAAACCTTTGCCGGCAATCCCCTGGTTGTAACTGTGCAGTGCAGCTCACCATCCAGGTCCTTGAGGAACATCCGGATTTCCCTTCGTGGCGAGTCTTTCGCCGGCAATGCAGTATGTATCGACCCGAAAGCGACCAGGACTCTTCCTGTCGCTGGCAGTGCAAAACCACGTGGCATATGGCCCCTGCCTCAACTTGTCGTGCACACGAGCTATCCTCTGGGGCTTTTTCGGGCCTGGTCCAATGTATCGGTTGCGAAAACCTGTGCGGTCTTCCCGGAACCATCCGGGGCTGTTTCCCTGATCTCCAGGGAGACGGCCGGGGATTCGAGTCGCGATGACGGTTCAGGGAGGCGGACCGGAAGCGATGATTTCGCAGGGCTTAGAGAGTATGTTCCAGGGGATCGTATGCAGCGCATTGCCTGGAAATCATCCTCCCGGGGGGCGGGTATTCTGACCAAGGAGTTCGTCACCGGGAGCAGGCGGCATGTGGGCATTCGCTTTGAGGATGCCCGGGGTACAGATGAAGAACGCCTTTCCATGCTCTGCGCCATGGTTCTGGCCGCCGACGCACGGGGGGTTCCCTATTGGCTGGAACTTCCCGGATATGTCTCTGACGTGGACCGAGGGGCCAAGCATCGATATCGCTGCCTGATGCGTCTTGCCGGATACGGTATGGGCACAGGGGGTGCGAGATGAAAAAGCGTGTGTATCTCCAGGTCGATGATCTGTTGCTGGTTCTTTTGGCCGTTGTTTTCGCCCCCCATGTGGTTCGGGTTCCTGTCTGGATCAGTTTGTTCTGCGTTCTGTCCTGGGAAGGGGCCTTTACTATCCGTCGCAGGGGGAGAGGGCCCCTTCCGCGAGTGGTGGTCATTGTCCTGGCCCTTGTGTGCACGGTGGGTGCGGCCTTCAGTTTCGCCGGTTCCCTTGGCAGGGAGGCAGGGGTGGGGCTTCTCTCGCTCATGCTCGCCTTGAAACCTTTGGAGACACGGAGTGATCGGGACAGGATGGTCATCATCTTTCTGGCCTATTTTCTGACCCTGACCAATGTCCTTTATTCCCAGTCGTTGGCCATGGCCGGATATATGGTAGTCTGCGTCGTCCTGGCATCCATGATCCAGATCCGGATCAACGATGAGCATGGCAGGACCGGAACGCATTTCAAAACGAGCTGTGTCCTTCTTGGTCAGGCATTGCCCCTGGCCCTGGTCCTTTTTCTGCTTTTCCCGCGTCTTTCAGGGAGCTTATGGGGATTTCAGAATCAGCAGGCCGCAGGCGTGACCGGGCTTTCCGACTCCATGTCCCCGGGGCGGATCAGCGCCTTGGCCCTGTCCCGGGCCATAGCCTTTCGGGTCAGCTTCGAGGAGGACCGGGTTCCTCCACGAGGATCATTGTACTGGCGAACCCTTGTGCTCTCCCGGTTCGACGGCCGAGAGTGGACCCAGGGGGATGTCCGGGATCTCAAAAAGTGGGACGTGCAAGCGGCTGATCCCGTCAGATACACGGTCACGGCCGAGCCTTCGGAGAGGACCTTTATGTTTGCACTCGATCTGCCCACTACGGCTCCCCTGACAGTGACCCGGTCCCAAGATCTGACCCTGAAGGCTCCGGTCAAGATTTCCAAACGGGTCCGTTACCCACTGGTTTCATGTCTCGACTGCCCGAACAAGATGGCCGGAGATCTAGATTCTATGGTCGAGCTGCCGCCGTATGGAGGAAAACAGGCATGGGATCTGGCCCTTTCGTGGCGAAAGTCATCCCGCTCTGCCAGGGAGATCGTGGACACGGCCCTTTCCTACTTCAGGACCAATGACTTCTCTTATACCTTACATCCCCCTCTTCTGGCCATGGATGACCCGGTGGAGGACTTTTTGTTCAATGTGCGCAAGGGGTATTGCGAACATTACGCCTCGGCATTCACCTTTTTGATGCGCGCTGCCGGTATCCCGGCCCGGGTGGTTGTGGGGTATCAGGGCGGGGAGATGAACCCGGTGGGCGATTACATGATCGTTCGTCAGTCAGATGCCCATGCCTGGTCCGAGGTCTGGCTGGATGATGAGGGGTGGACGCGTATCGATCCCACGTCAGCGGTATCGCCCCTGCGCATCGATCAGGGAGCCGGTGCCGTTGCCGCCCGGGAGGTGGGGACCATCTTCGAGGCTCCGGCCCTGGGTCCCGTCCGCTGGGTTCTGGACCAGGTGCGGCTCAATTGGGACGCCTTGAACAATGTCTGGAATCAATGGGTCCTTGATTACAGTGCCGGGCGGCAAAAAAAGCTGCTGGAATTTCTGGGCCTCGCCCGGACCTGGAAGGGGATCTCCACGGGAATCATCCTCAGCCTGATGGCGGTACTCGGATTCGGCGCGGGACTGCTTCTCTATCTGGGAAGACCCGTGCGCACGGCCACAGACAGGGTCTCGGTAATCTATGCACGCTTTTTGAAGAAGACATCGGCGTGGCCCAACGAAAAGGGACTTCCTCCGGTGACGTACCTGACCGATCTGATGGAGAAAATTCCGGAAAGGGCAGAGGAAATCCGGGTGATCCGGGATCTGTACGTGTCCCTGCGTTATCGTCCGCAAGGCCCGGAGTATGAACGGGATCTGCGGGCATTCAGGGAAAGCGTCAGAATCTTCAAGCGGGTGAAAAAGCGATGATTGTTTGATCCGAAATCAGCCCCTGGCCGGATATCGGGTCAATAGATCTTGCGTTTGGAAAATCCCTTGCCAATGACGTTCAAGGTGTTTTCAAAGATGACAAAGGCGCTGGGGTCCACGGAAAAGACGAGTTCCTCCACATCCTTGAGCTGCAGGGTATTCACCACCGTGAGGATGACCTTTCTGGGACTGTGGGAGTAGGCCCCGCGGCCGTACAAAATGGTTGCGCCCCGGCGGAGGCGGTTGTTGACCAGTTTGACAATCTCGTCGGGCTTTGACGAAATGATGAGCACCATTTTTCGCTGGTTGAACAGGCTCAGGATATAGTCAGTGATCTGCGCCGAGATAAACACCGCGGTCAGGGAATAGAGGACCTTGTCTGTTTCAAGGGTGGCAAAGGCGGCCGCAAAAACCAGCGCATTGGTCATGAATCCGATCTGGCCGATGCGAAGACCGAATTTTTGATTCAGCCAGATGGCGATGATGTCTGTTCCCCCGGTCGATCCCAGAGACCTGAAGCTGATCCCCAGTCCCAGACCGCTGACACATCCAAAGGAAAGGGCGGCGAGAAAACTGTCCTGGACAGGCAGGGCGAGGTGAACGAGTTCGAGAAAAACCGAGACCATGAGTGCCCCGTACATGCTGTACCAGAAAAACCTTCGGCTGATACTGAAATAGCCCAGGGCAAACACCGGGATGTTGAAGATAAAAAGCCATACCCCCGGCGTGATCACTGAAAACAAATAGTATAAAAGGATGCCAAGCCCGGAAAATCCACCGGTCACAAGTCCGTGCGGGATGGCGATCCCGTTGATGGCTATGGCGATGAACAAGGCACCTGTGGTCAGTAAAAACAGATTCCAGGGAATGGAATAGGTGATATCCCTGTAGGTGGAAGCCGGGGCGGCTTTCTGGGAGATGGTTTGCATGATTGTACCTGGTAAATGGTGGTTGCCAATGAGCAGAGGCTGCATGATGAGGGGGAGGGCTGATCGCATCAACCGGTATTCTTGTCAATAAGAATATGCATTCGACGATTCTGATTTTTTCCAAACAGGCTGTTCCTGGACGCATTCGTGTTCAGCAAAGGTGGAAACCCAGAAAAATGGAAAGAATCTCAGAGTATTGTTGCACATTTCCTGTCTGAAAAAGCCCCGCTTGGTGACGGGGCTTTTTCAGTGGAAAATTGGCGTGGTACCATGTCGCCTGCTTTATTAGTACCTTACTCAGAATATTCTGTAATAAAAAACAAGAAAATTCTGTAACCGCTTGAACTTAAAACTTAAAACCTAAAACTTAAAACTGCGGCTTGGCCGCATTAGAATCCCAGGTCCTCGTTGACAAGGACCACCTTGATCCGTTTGGGGGGAAAGGCCTTTTCCGTGATTGTCCAGGTGTTGCAGATGCGATCCGGGCTCTTGCAGTCCTGGCAATAGGATGTCTTGATGCAGGGGGTTTTCTTGTCCAGGCGCATGGCATTGACCGGGGCGACGTAATTTTTGATCCGGTACATGGCCTCGTCCAGATCGGTGACGATTTTATTTCTGCCGGCCAAAACGATGACGTTTTTGGGGCCAAAGGTGAGCGCGCCCACCCGATTGCCTATCATGTCCAGGTTGACCAGGGTTCCGTCCACTGTGATGGCGTTGCTGCCGGTGACAAAGAGATCCACTAAAAGGGCCTGACGGCGGCGTTCATAGGATGCTTCCTTGGACAGGTTCTTGTCGTAGGTATCGAGGATCTCGAGGTCTTCGCGGTTTGCGAGTGCATCATAGAGACCTATGTCCTTGAAGGTTGTGGAGCCGCCCCAGGAAAGGGTCTTTGCCCCGGTCTGGGGGAGGATGGTCTCAAGAACCAGGGTCTTGGCATCTTTGGCTGTGTTGGCAATAAAGACCTCGAAATTGTTCTTTTCAAGGGCCTGGGCCGTGTCCTTGATGCGCATGTTCCAATAGGTGTCGATGGGGTTGTTCATGGGGTGACTCCTTGGGTTTTGAGGTCGAAGGGGTATAAGGTTTCAAGGGTTAAGGAAGAAAGTGCGCAGTTCGCAGGGCGCAGGGAAAGACAGGTTGAAAGGTTAAAAATATGTATGCAAAATCGAGCCGTTATTCATTTTTGTAGTATGTTTCGGGTAAAGGAGCGGGCGGGATGTCCGCACTTCCGGTAAAAGAGGTGATGATGTATGGGGCTGTCATTTTTCCATCCAGATGATGGATGCCTGTCTGCCGCAGGTATTGTTCCTGCGGTAGGAGAAGAACCACTCTTTCATGGAGTGGGTGCACAGGTCCAGGGCGAAGATGTTTTTCGGGAAGAGGCCCGCTTCGGTGAGCTGGTCTCTAGTCAGCTGCCAGAGGTCCATGGTTTGTGTTTTCGGGTCGAAATAGCAGGTGAACGCTTCTCCCCATTCCGTATCGAAATTCGTGAACTCGCTTTTGATCGGGCTGAGGCTGGGGCCTCGAACGGCCAGGACCTCTTTCGGTTCAATGCCGTAGGTACTGCAAAAGGCGATGACCGCCTGTTGGGGGAAGAGCATCCGGTTCCCTCGCCAGCCGCAATGGATGGCCGCTACATAGTTGCCTGAGGCGTGGGCCAGCAGGATGGGCTGACAATCTGCGGTCTTGATCACCAGACCAACCCCTTTTTCCCGGGTGGACAGCCCGTCTCCGGGATCTTCGGTCCCTTGAATGACGTCATGTTGGGGGTTGGGGATAAAGCCGCAACCGTGGACCTGCTTGAGCTCGCACCACTTGGAAAATCCCAGTTCCTTGCGGAATGCGTTGCGGTTGGCAAGAACCGTTTCGGGTTCGTCGCCCACTTCGAAAGAGATGTTGTTTCCTGCGAAAGGCCCCGTGCTGGTGCCGCCCATGCGGGTGCCAAAGGCGCAACGGATATGAGGCAGATCGGGGAAGGTGAAAGGGATGGAGGAAAGCATGGGGATTCCTTGGTTAGGTGATTAGGTTTTAAGTTTGAGGTTTTAGGTAACAGCGAGGGAGACGGGAGGCGGGAGACCGGAGACGGGTATCCGTAGAGACAAGGCATGTCTTGTCTTCGAAGATGGCGGCAAAAAGAGAAAATTCAATTCACAAAGTGAGAACTTTATTTCAAGAGTCGACAAAACCCGTGTCTCCGGTCTCCCGCCTCCCGTCTCCGTTCTTCGTTTTTCGTTCTTTTCATCTTCTATCCTTAAATCCGGATCATCTCATCTTCCGTAACAATAACATCGACTCGTTGATCCCACGGATCATGCGGCAAATGGTCCATAATCTGACAGGAAAATGCCAGGCCGATGACCAGGGCGTCATCCAAGGGATGGTCGGCTAGAAAGCGGTCGTAGTAGCCGCCTCCATAGCCGATGCGGTGCCCCTGGCGGTCAAATCCCACTCCAGGGACAAGGATGATCTCCGCCTTGGGATCGTCCATGAACGTACATTGGTTTCTGTCTGGTTCCGGGATATTGTACGAACCCTGGATCAGTTGTTTGTTGCTGCCGACAGAGTAAAAGTCCATGCATCCGGGTTCGTCCTTGCGGCAGCAGGGCAGAAGCACCCGGCATTTTCGGTTCAGGCAGTCGTCAAACAACGGCCAGGTGTCCACTTCATCGTTGACCGGAAGATAGAGCATCAGGGTGGCGGCCTTTTTCCAGGCGTCAAGTCCGGTAATACGCTCTCTGATCCGTTTATTGGCCCGGACCTTGGCATCCCTGGCCATGGCCCTGCGGCGTGCAAGAAGGGTGGAACGGATGGTTGATTTGTCCATGGTAAGTAACGTAGTGATCTGCTGGTTGCGGGCGAAGTCTTTTACAAGCGCCTCGGTATGGACAAGCCGCACATGACCGACGTGTTTGCTGCAGGAGACTGCCCTCTGTGCGCCTCGAATATGCGAGAGCCGGATAATGCTGCAAGCTGTATGAAATTGCAAAAAAGGAGCGGCGCTATGGCCACTGAGAAACTATGGATCGCCCTTGGCGACATACATGAAAACCTGACACATCTTTCCAGGATTCCTGACCTTGGCAAGGCGGAGCATGTCCTTGTTTCAGGGGATCTTACCAATTGTGGAGACAGAAGAAAAGCCGGGAGGATCATCGAGAAAATACGCTCATACAATCCCCGGGTACTTGCCCAGATCGGGAATATGGATTTGGCCGATGTGGATGTGTTTTTTACGGAACAGCAGATAAACACCCATGCACGAGCCGTGGATCTGGGTTCTGGTGTCACTTTGATCGGGCTCGGGTATTCCCTGACAACTCCTTTTCATACACCGTCCGAACAAGGGGAAGATGTTTTCAGAGAGTGGCTGGATACAGCCTATGCCGGGTGCGGGGAGTATGATCACCTGATTCTTATGTCGCACAATCCTCCCGTGGATACGAAAACGGATCGCATTGGATCCGGGGCCCATGTGGGCAGCCGGGCTGTAAGGGAGTTCATCGAGAAGGTTCAGCCCGATGTGTGCATCACCGGTCATATTCATGAATCCAGGGGGACGGACCGGATCGGCAGAACCGTGATCGTCAATCCGGGCGATTTCGCATCAGGCGGATATGTGGTCCTTACGAAGGACGACAGCTCCATCCGGGTCAGGCTGGAACAGGTACAATAACCAATGGGAGATCAATGAAAATCTATTCGTGGAACGTGAACGGGGTCAGAGCGGTAATCAAAAAAGGGTTTTGGGACTGGTTTGCCCAGGCGGATGCGGATGTGGTCGGTATCCAGGAGACCAAGGCCCATGAAGAACAGCTCGACCCTGCTGACCGATCGCCTGAGGGGTACGGGGCCATCTGGAATTCCTCAAAGATCAAGAAAGGGTATTCCGGCACAGCCTGTTTTTATCGCAACGCACCTCTTTCTGTACAAACCGGGTTTCCGGACGGCAGTTTCCAGGGGGAAGGGCGGCTCATTCTGCTTGAATATCCGCAGTTCTATCTGTTCAATATCTATTTTCCCAATGGTCAATCCAGTGACGAGCGCCTGGATTTCAAGATGGGCTATTACGATGCCTTTCTCGCCTATGCCCAGGAACTCAGGAAAACCAAGCCCATCGTCGTGTTCGGGGATTTCAACACCGCCCACACGGATATCGACCTGAAAAATCCCAGGGCCAACGAGAAACGGTCCGGGTTCCTGCCCAGTGAACGGGCCTGGATCGACCGGTTCATCGACCACGGCTATGTGGACACCTTCCGCATGTTCACCAAGGAACCGGGTCACTATTCCTGGTGGACCTACCGGTTCAACGCCCGCAAAAATAACGCCGGATGGCGGATCGATTATTTTTTCGTATCCGAAGAATTGCAGGACAAGGTCAAAAATGCCTGGATCGAGCCGCAGGTCATGGGTTCGGATCATTGTCCCATCGGTTTGGAACTGGATCTGGACTAGGTGATTCTCAGGTTTCGTCGGACTCGGTTGGTTCGGAATCAGGGACAAAAAGGCCGATTTTGGGAAACGAACTCAAATCGCCTGTTTTGGCCGCATGCAAAAAGGTGTTGGCCCAATTGAAGATATCATTTTTTTTGATGGCCTTTCGCAACAGCGTCATGCGTTCGTATTGCTCGGAAGCGTTCATGGTCAATGCCTGGTGCAGGGCTTCACTCACTCCGTGCTCGTCATACGGGTTGACCAGGATGGCCCCGTGGCTCAATTCGGCTGCCGCCCCGGCAAATTCGCTTAAAACGAGCACCCCGTCCTTTTGGTTCCTGCAGGCACAGTATTCCTTGCAGACCAGATTCATCCCGTCTTTTATAGGGGTGACCAGGCAAACATCAGAGCGGATGTATTGCCGGATGAGTTCCTCCCGGCTCAGGGATTGAAACAGATAGTGGATGGGTATCCAGCCGTTTTGACTGAACCTGCCGTTTATCTCGCCCACAAGCTGATCGATTTCCTGTTTGAGCTGGTCGTAGGATCCAACGTCCTGGCGACTGGGGACTAAAATCTGTTTAAAGATGATTTTTCGGGCATACTCGGGATGCTTTTCCAGGAGCTGGGCGATGCCCCGAAGCCGCAAGGGGATGCCCTTGGTATAATCGAGGCGATCGACCCCGAGAATGATCTTGTATTCATCTTCCTTGCGTCTATCCGGAATATTTGGGGCTTTGTGTCCCTGAGTGCGCGCTATCCGGGAAAACGTCTTGAAATCGATGCTGATGGGAAAGGAGCCCACCCAGATCTCCCGGCCATTGATGGTGTAAGATCGTACATGGCCTTCCCCCTGTTCCCTGGCCTCGGGTATGAGATTGAATACGCAGTCCCTGAAATTGCGCATGTCCCGAACGGTCTGAAATCCAATAAGATCGAATTCGAGCAGAGCTGTGAGCAGCTCAAGACGCCAGGGCAGTTTGAGAAAGATGTCCAGGGGCGGAAAGGGGATATGCAGAAAAAAACCGGTTGTGCGCGCAATATTTTGATCAAGAAGTTCCCGGGCCACCAGCATGAGATGATAGTCGTGTACCCAGATGTAATCTGATGGTTTGCTGTATTCACCAATGGTTTTGGCAAAATGGGCGTTCACTGCCTTGTAGCTTTGCCAATAGGAAGGGTCGTACCTGCAAAAGGCCGGGAATTCGTGAAACAGAGGCCAGATGATCTCGTTTGAAAATCCCGCGTAATAGCTTTCCACCTCCTCTTTGGTCAGATCCACGCTATAGAGATCAAACCCGCTCGTAGCGGTTTCCTTTTGCAGGAGCCGGGTAAATTCGTCCGGGGTGGTGAAATCATCACTGGCAATGCCCAGCCAGCCGATCCAAAGCCCCCCCCGGTCCCTGAAGACAGGCCCCATGGCCGTGACCAGACCTCCTGATCCTGGAGATGCTTTCCAGCCATCATGTTCGTCTTTTTCCAGGACAATGGGGAGTCTGTTGGAGACGACCACGATACGTCGTCTGTTGTTCATGCTCGTAACTCCTGTTTTTTTGCCTGGTGTGTGATTTCCAGCCAGGTTTGAAGTGTCAAACGAACTGCCTGACAATCCTCGATGATCGCGTCGGCCATGGTGGGCCGATTATCTCTTCCCACTTTGATTCCAAGTCCCTGCGGCGGCAGACGGGTGAAGACGTCTTCGTCGGTAAGATCATCCCCCATATAGACGATCAGATCTGCAGGCGGGTCCAGGGAATCGATACATTCAAGCAGGGCGATCCCCTTGTGTCGGCCCGGTGTGCGCAGTTCGATCCCGCCGTTAAAGGTCAGGATTTCCAGATTATGGTGATCAGCCAACAGGGACCATGCGTTGCGGATTTGCTCGAGCAGCTTGTCGGCCGTTTTTTCATCCTCTCCCCGCACATGCAGTGCCACACTGGTTTGTTTGTCCTCCAATCGACCTCTATCTGATATTTCCCTGGCCTGGGTTTTGGCCCGTTCGATTCCCTGGGCCTGCGTGGCAGTGATCTCTTCTCGAATGATCGTTTTATTGTGCGAGAGCACCTCCATGCCGTGAGAACCGATGTAAGTGCCCGGGATCTGAATCATGGCCCGGAGTTCGCTCACGGGCCGGCCCGAGACAAGGATGATCCGTGTCGGGGTCAACATGGCGATCTCTTTGAGTATCTCAGGAATACCCGGTAAGGGATGGGCCTGTAACGGATCGACATGAAAGGGCGCCAGGGTCCCGTCATAGTCCAGACCGAGTGCCGGGTGGCGTGATGACCGCACCTGGTTCCAGAATGCCTGGTTCAGGGGTACGTTTTTCTCGCTCATAATTCGATGCGCTCCTCGAGTCCGTGCAGTACGGCCGACATAAGGGTCAGGTATTCGCGCAAATGCCGGGTGAGCAGGAAGTTTTCCTGAACAAATCCCCTGGCCTTGTTCCCCATTTCAATCAGTTTATCCCGATTCTTGAGCAGATACCGGATACGCAGGGCCGCTCCTTCCGGTGTATTGACCAGAAATCCGGTGTGGTAGTTGATCACCTGCAGCCTGATGCCTCCGGTATCCCCGCCAATGACCGGTTTACCTTTCCACATGGCCTCGGTCACGGTCAGGCCGAATCCTTCCTTGGTCGATTTCTGGATAACAATGTCCGAGATGCGCTGCAGGGCATTGATGGTCACGTTGGAATCCGGTGGAAGTTCAAGGACGTGGATGTCCGGATCGTCGCCAGCAGCCTCGAGCACCTCGGCCAGAACCTCCTTGCCCTCGGGATCGTCCGAGGCCCCGCCACCGGCCAGGACCAGCTGGACCGGATAGTATTCCCTGACCAGTCGGTAGGCCTGGATGACCCCTACCGGGTCCTTGAACCGGTCGAACCTCGAAATCTGGGTGATCACCGGGCGAGAGGGATCGATCCCCCAGTCCTGATACACGGATTCCTTTTCCATCCAGTTGAGATCCCGGTTTTTGTCACTTAAAGGATCGATGGATGGCGGTACCAGATACATGGGATGGGGCAGGGGCTGGGCAAAAGCGGCCAGCGACCAGATGGAGGCATCGTATCCGGTTACGAAGCGCCGCAGATATTTCCACAGGGGACGATAGGGACGGCTGACATCGATATGACAGCGCCAGATCCACTTGCCCTTGCGGTTGGGCAGGGCGTTTAAGAGTGGAGCGGGCTGGGGATCGTGAATAAAGACAATGTCCGCGTTTTCCAGGATATCCTGCAATTCTCCGGCACGCTTGATGTTGGTTGATTCATAGGCTGCCAGAAGTTGTTTGGTCATCTCGACCCGATTGCCCTGAAGTCCATTGTGGAATCGTTTGGTGCAATTATAGAATTCTGGCGGGCCGGTGATGATTTCCCATGAGGCATCGAGTCCGAGTTCCTTTTTGAGCGGGATGAGACGGTTTAAGATCTCTGCGACCCCGCCGCCTTCCCGGGTCGAATTGACATGGACAATGGACAACCCCTTGAGACTTTCAGCGAGCTGATGGAGCTGATCGATGACATTGTCACCAACGATACGGGCGTATTGTTCGAGAAGGGTCATGACAATCCCTCCTGCTGGGCGCATTCGGCACAGATGCCGCTCAATTCGGCGCGTAGTTCGGACAGGGTGGTGAAATAGGGGTCCACACTGGCCAGGCGGTTGGCAAGGATGTCTTTGGCGCTTCCAAATTGATACAGCCATTCGGTGAAGTCATTTTTGCCGTGGATGGTTCTCCCGCGTGCGTCGATGAAATGATAGAAAATGCTTCCCGAGGTCATGTCCGCGATGCTCCTGGTCAGTTCCCCAGGATCGCTCAAGCGGCGGTTGGTATCAAAGACCACGATCTGGGCATGGGTGAAGTGAAAGGGGTTTTTGGCCTTGATCCAGGTTGCCAAAATGCTTTCGTCCATGCGTTCTTCGATGATATCGACAAGCTCCTGTCTGAGTTCTTCCAGACTGGTGAACTGGGTCGGATCCACCAGGGCCAGTCGTTCGGCAAGGATGGAGTCTCGTAATCCGTGCCAGGCCCACCCGGCAAAATCATTTTGGTACTCGGGTTCGTCAAAATAGGGCCGAAGCAGGCCACCCCAGAAATGGTAGTAGATGCAGGACAGGGACGTGGAAACAAGCCGGTCCCGGAATTCACGCAGGTCCTGAGCCCTGGTCCCTGTTGCAATGGGGATGAGGGCGCAATCCTTGATGACAAATGGTTCTTCCATGCTTTCCTCCGAACAGATGTGATGCGATGCTGCTGATGCTGCTGCTGATTGGTTGATCTGTTAGCACGGATGGGAGAGATTTGGCAAATGGGGAGGAAGAAAGGCGGTTTTAGGTGTTAGGTGTTAGGTTTTAGGTAACGACAAGTGCCCCCAGTGTCAGGAAGGGGTAGGGGCACGGCGTGCCGTGCCCTTGATGTAAGAAAAAGTACGGGAGAACGGCGGTTTTAGTATCTTACTCGTGAAAGTCTGCCATAAAAAACAAGAAAATTTTATAACCGCTTGAACTTAAAACTTAAAACCTAAAACCTAAAACTGC
Organism: Desulfoplanes sp. PS50; assembly: GCF_053851535.1. Lineage (NCBI taxonomy): Bacteria > Pseudomonadati > Thermodesulfobacteriota > Desulfovibrionia > Desulfovibrionales > Desulfoplanaceae > Desulfoplanes > Desulfoplanes sp. PS50. Next base: position 20,593 of record NZ_JBSPZA010000029.1, read on the forward strand.
GGCTTGGCCGCATTAGGTTTTTAGGTAACGGCAAAAAAAAAGCGGTGGGGCGGTAAAATTCCGGACGTGATCCGTCATCCCGGCCTTTGCCTGGATGACGACGAGGGATGAAAATTCAGCTCCAAAATGACAACTTTTTTTCAGGACTCAAAGGGAAAAGACAGAGAAGGGCATGGGGGATCAGGCGGTCCATTGCAAAAAGAAAAAGAGCATGGTTCCGAGAGATGCGAACAGCAGACACGGGGGAACGAGTCTGCGCCAGGTAGCGGCCAGCTCGGTGTGGAAGAATTGGCAGGTGAGAATGAAGCAGATGTGGATGGGGGAGATCATCACCCCGGTGAATCCGGCAACAGATGCCAGGACGAGATAGGGGATCGTCTGGTCCTGCATGCCCAGGGTGGTCAAAAGACCCAGAAGAAGTGGGAAGGTGGAGCCGACAAAGGCCACGTTGATTCCGGCGATGGCTCCGACCAGAAAGGGGAGAAAGACCGAGGCGGCAAAGAGGGCTGCATTTCCGCCTGCGCTCTGTGCCATGGCGTCGACCACGCGGGCGGCGTCCATGATCTCCTTGAAGATGAACACCGATGTGACCACCAGGAGCATGTCGCGCAGGCTCTTTTTGGTCAGGACCTGAATCAGAAATGTGCGTCCAAGGCGGTTCTGGATCATGACGCACAAAACGGATGCGGCCAGCGCGGCGATCACTCCCAGCTCAAAGGGCACGCCGGGTGCGACAAGGGGGATCAGGCTTTCAAGTCCCACGGCACCGGCAATGGCCACTAGAAGCGGAAGTCCCTGAACAAGTACCTTGCAAGGTGAGCGTTGGGCGCCCCGGGCAGGTTCCGGATGGACGTTTATTTTGAGGACACCCGGTCGCAGGAAAAAGATCCAGCCCGAAGCGAACATGAACAAAATGGCCGGCCAGGTGCGGGAGATCAGGGATGCGATGGGGATGTCCGCCAGGGCCACGGTCAGGATGATCCCGGGATACAGGGGCCAGCCGAGCTCCCAGATGTGGCGGAACCAATAGTTGATCAGGGCCTTGTCCCTGTTTGAGACCTCCATGTCCTGGGACACGGTCTCGATCATGGGCGCGGAAAATACGGCCCCGCCGGGCATGGGCAGAAGACCGATCAGGGCGGGAAAAAATATCAGTCTCAGTCTCGGGCTGGTCAGATATCCGGACAGGGCGTCCATGAGCCGTCTGGATTGTCCGGAACGTTCCAATGCGTCCGAGAGCATGAGGATCAGCGCCACAATGGCCACAAGAAAGAGAAATTTGTCACCTGTGAGGGCTTTTGCTCCTGCCTGTCCCATCGGCAGGGGTCCGATTCCAAACACCAGTCCCAGGGCGATTCCACCTGTTAGAATGGACAGCCCCAGGGAAAGTTTGAAGCGCATACCCGCCAGCATGATGACAAAGGCGAGCAGAACCTTGGCAAAGGGGACGTATGGGATGAAAATGTTCATGATCCGTGTGGCTATGAGGATTTTTCCGAGGTTCCGGCCATGAGCAGGCCGATGCGGGAGATGCCGTCCGTGTCGTTTGAGGAGATGATTTCCAGAATTCGGCCCCGGAACATGACGGCGATGCGGTCAGCCAGGGAGAGAACTTCTTTGAGATCTCCGGAAACCAGGAGAATGCCGGCGTGTTCCCGCTGGGCGATCAGGGTCTGCCAGACTTCTTCAGTGGCTCCGATGTCCAGCCCCTGGGTAGGCTGTTCGGCGATGATCAGGCGGGGATTTTTTCCCAGCTCACGGGCAAGGATGATTTTTTGGAGGTTGCCTCCGGAGAGATGTCCCGCTTTGGAGTCGATGTCATTGGGAGTGAGAACCTTGTAGGTTTCAAGGGCCCTGGAAGTCAGATCCCTGGCCTTGTCGGCCTGCAGGAAAGGGCCTTTGGAAAATTCATCGATGCGAGTGAGCATGTAGTTTTCGGTCAGATCGAGGCTGGCAATGGTTCCGGTCGTATGCCGGTCTTCGGGAATATAGGCCAGGTCGGTTTTGTTTGCCCGTCTCCATGTCAGATGGGTATAATTTGTCTCCTGCCAGCAGATGCTTCCCTCGCTGAAAGGAGCAAGCCCGGTCAGGGCAGCTATGAGCGCTTCCTGACCATTCCCTGCCACACCGGTTATCGCCAGGATTTCCCCTTTTCGGATTTCCAGATCGATCTCTTCAAAAACTATTCTTCCTTCCTCATTGATCCCCTTGAGTCCCTTTGCCGAGAGTACGGGAGCTTCGGGGGCAATATTCTCTTTATCCACTTTGAGTACGATTTCACGGCCGACCATGAGTCTTGCCAGTTCACGCTTGCTGCGGACCTGCTCCGGCAGGATGTGGGTGATCATCCTGCCCCGGCGCATGATGCTTATTTGATCGGCCAGCTGCATAACCTCGTCGAGTTTGTGGGTGATAAAGACAATGGGGTGGCCGGATCTGGCAAGTTTTTTGAGTGTCTTGAAGAAGAGGGCGATTTCCGATGGGGTCAGGATGGCCGTGGGCTCGTCAAAGATGAGAATTTCGGCGTTACGGAAAAGCAGTTTGAGGATTTCGACCCGCTGCCGTTCTCCCATGGAGAGGTCGCCCACCCGGGCCATGGGATCGACGACCAGCCCGTACTGGTCAGAGAGTTCGCGGATGCGGGCGGCAGCGCCCTTTAAGTCGAGAATCGGGGTGGCTGAAGGGGTGCCCAGGACGATATTTTCGACGACACTCAGGGGTTCAATGAGCATGAACCGCTGATAGACCATGCCGATCCCCCGTCCCAGGGCCTGGGAGGGGGAGGAGAACCGGACGGTCTCGTTGTTGAGTACGATTTCGCCTTCATCCGGCTGATACCGGCCCGAAAGGACCGACATGAGCGTACTCTTGCCCGCTCCATTTTCGCCCAGCAGGGCGTGGATCTTCCCGGCATGGATGTCCAGGGTAATCTTGTTGTTGGCTACAAGATTACCGAAGCGTTTGGTAATATTTTTGAGCTGAAGGACCGGGGCGTCGGGGCTGTTCATGGGGGGGCGGTTTTAGGTGTTAGGTGTTAAGTTTTAGGTTGTAAGTTCCAAGGAGAAAGTGTGCAGGAAAAGAGATTGCTGATGTCGAGTCCTTCCACTTACCACCTAAAACCTAACACCTAAAACAGTTTTTATCCTTTGGTTCTTTCAGGCTGGGGAAGGCGGGCCAGGGAGTGGACCGGGGTGGTGATGTAGGGATTGGATTCACCCTCCTGGGCCACGCAAAAGACACCGAGAATCTCCGGTACCCTCTGCAGTCCGGCCAGGTGAGCGGTTTCCTCAACCAGGCTGTCCAGGGCCGCGATGGTGCTTCCGGTGCTGACTACATCGTCGATGATGATGATGCCCCGACTTGCCTGGGCGAGCAGGTTCATGTCCCGTTCGTAGATATACAGAAAACCGCTTTTTTCAGATGTGGCGATATTGTCCACTGCCACCTGAATGACCGGACGACGGGCTGCCTCCATGTGTGGTTTGATCCGATTGTAGGCCACAGCTACTGCCTCCATGTCCAGTTCTTCGGAGACCACCTGACTGAGCTGGAGGGCCTTTTCAACAACGGTCAGCACGGCAACGCCGGTCAGATCGGGAATGATCGAGGTGATTTTTTGGGCCAAAAGTTGTCCCATATCCCGGTTCAGCCGTGTCTGACCCACAAGATTGAACGAAGCCACCTTGAACCGTCCCTCTTCCTTGTCGATGAACACATAGGGAAGCTCGATGGGATACTCCAGTCCATCCACATGCAGGGAATATTTATCGCCCGATTCAAGCGATCCGAGGATGTCGATCATGAGAGTTTCCTTGGGTTGTAAAAGTGCGCTGTGAAAAAGTGGAGACTCGTTTTATTAACGTATTGAGCCCAAATCTTTTTTGTCTTTGGCCCTGTTCTCTTGTGTATGATGGTGCCGTCTCTGCGCACTGCCTGCTGCGCACTGTGCACTTTTGTTAGTACCTTACTCGTGAAAGTCTGCCATAAAAAACAAGAAAATTTTATAACCGATTGAACTTAAAACTTAAAACCTAAAACCTAAAACTGCGGCTTGGCCGCATTAGTCATACTTGATGGAGCTAAAACGCATCAGCTTGTCCCATTTATGCCAGGACTGGACCCGGCGGACAGTGCCGGTCTTGCCACGGAGAACCAGGGATGTCGTGGACGCACCCTGGCCGGTGTATTGGACGCCGGCGAGAAAGGTGCCCCCGGAAATCCCTGTGGCCGCGAAAAAGACGTCTTCACTGGCAACCAGGGTATCCACGTCGAGAATCTGGGTCAGATCGTGGCCGCTTTTCTTGAGGGCCTTTTTTTCCTTGTCCAGCTGGGGATCGAGCCGTGCCAGGATCTGGCCTCCCAGGGCCTTGATGGCGCAGGCAGCGAGAACGCCTTCGGGTGTTCCCCCGGTGCCCATCATGATGTCCACCTCACTGGTGGGATCCACCGCCATGAGGGCCCCGGCAACGTCGCCGTCCGTGTGTAGCTGAATTCTGGCACCGGCCTCGCGGATGGAGGCAATCAGCTTTTTGTGACGGGGCTTGTCCAGAACAAAAACCACCAGATCGTTGACGTCCTTACCCAGGGCCTTGGCCGCCTCTGTGAGATTGTCCTTTACCGGGGCCTCGAGATCGACCACGTCGCGGGCGGCTGAGGGTACAACCAGCTTTCTCATGTAATAACTCGGACCCGGATCGTACATGGATCCTGCAGGGGCGACACCGATAACCGCAATGGCGTTGGGTCGGCCAAAGGCCAGAAGATTGGTTCCTTCCACCGGATCAACGGCAATATCGACCCGGGCACCCTTGCCGGTCCCAAGTCGCTCACCGTTATACAGGGCCGGGGCCTCATCCTTTTCGCCTTCACCGATGATCACCGTGCCGTCGACGTCCACGGAATCAAATGACAAACGCATGGCATCAACAGCCGCACCGTCACCCTCTTCCTTGTTGCCTTTGCCCAGCCACCTGGCCGAGGCCAGAGCCGCTGACTCGGTCACCCGGACAAGATCCATGGCCAGATTGCGTTGGGGTGCTTCCATGACAGTTCCTCGAGATGTAGAGATAGAAGAAATTTTAGAAATTTTTGAGATTGGAAAGACGGTTTTAGGTGTTAGGCTTTAGGTGATTAGGTTTCAGAACTCGACACGCGCACACAAAAGGACCCGAGGTCCGTGATCCGAGGTCGTTTTTCGTCTTTATCGGATCTCAGACCTCGGTTTTTTCCTTACCCCTTACCCTTTCGCATACTCGGAGTGCAGAAACTATTTCGCTGGTTCCCTGTCTTTTCCTAAAACTTAAAACCTAACACCTAAAACCAATTATTTCAAAAACGTTTCGTTAATCCGCTTGATGACATTTTCCACGGTGAAGCCGTAGGTTTCCTTGAGTATATTTGCCGGGGCCGAGGCGCCGAAGTGGTTCATGCCGATGACGTGACCGTCCAGGCCGACGTATTTGTACCAGATGTCCGGGCTGCCGGCTTCGACGGCCAATCGTTTGCGCACGTTGTTGGGCAGAACCTTTTCCTTGTAGGCAGCGTCCTGTTCGTCAAAGAGCTCCATGCAGGGCATGGAGACAACGCGGATTTTGGCCTCGGGAAGTGCCCGGGCAGCGCCAAGGGCCAGATGAACCTCCGATCCGCTGGCAACCAGGATGATTTCGGGTTGGCCATCTTGTGGATCTTCCAGAATATATCCGCCTTTGACAACGTCTTCCTTGATCTGGGGATGGGTGGTCGGGTCCATGACCGGAAGGCCCTGCCGGGTGAAGACGAGGACGCTGGGCCGGGTTTCCTGTTTCATGGCGATGTCGAAACAGGCTGCGCTCTCGAAGGCATCACCGGGGCGCAGGGTCAGCAGATTGGGGATAAGCCGCAGGGAGCTTATATGTTCAACAGGCTGATGGGTCGGACCGTCCTCGCCCACAAAAAAAGAATCATGGGTGAATACGTGGATGACGGGCAGTTTCTGCAGGGCGGACATGCGCAGGGCGTTACGTTCATAATCGGAAAAGACCAGAAAGGTCGCTCCAAAGGGGATGATCCCGCCGTGCAGGGCGATACCATTTAAGATGACGCCCATGGGAAATTCCCGGACACCAAAGCTGAAATTGCGTCCCAACGGGTTGTCCTTCCCAAAGATGCCCGTTGTCTCTCTGAAATGTACGGTTTGATTGGACGGATCCAGATCCGCTGAGCCACCCATAAGATTGGGGAACTGATCGATAAGTCCGTTCAAACAGGCACCAAAGGCCTTGCGGGTGGCCAGATCGGTTCCAGGTTCGAAATCAGGCCAGGTGATCTCCCGCTGGGCGGCGGGTTTGTGGATATTTTCCCACAAAGAGGCAAAGGATGCATCCTGGGACTGTTTGTGTGCCAATGCCTCGGACCACTGGTCAGAAAGATCTGACAAGAAGGCAAACCGCTGCCTGTAGTGGGTGAGCACCTCGTCAGGCAGAAAAAAAGACCGGTCTTCGGGAAGACCGAGCTGTTTCTTGGTCGCTGCGATCTCTTCGGGGGACATGGGCGAACCATGGGTTGTTTCGCTTCCTTCCAGAGTGGCGCTTCCCTTGGCCATTGTTGTATGACCAATGATCAGGGTCGGCTGATCCGTTGCCGCTCTGGCCTCCTTGAGGGCCGAGCGGATGGCCTCGTGATCATGACCATCGATCTCGATGACCTGCCAGCACATGCTCTCGAAAAGCTTCCGTGTATCCGAACAATCGGCCCGATCGGTCGGACCGGCCAGCTGGATCTTGTTACTGTCATAATAGGCAATGAGCCTGCCGAGTCCCCACTGGCCGAAAAGGGCGGCACTTCCAAGGGACAGGGGTTCCTGCAGGTCCCCGTCGGAAACAAGCACATAGGTGAAGTGGTTGGTTATGTCCTGGCCGAGTTTGTGTCGCAGAAAGGTCTCGGCAGCGGCCATGCCGCCGGCCATGGCAAATCCCTGACCAAGAGGGCCGGTGGTCGCCTCGACCCCGGGGGTCTGATCGTGTTCGGGATGGCCTGGGGTTTTACTCTCGAATTGACGGAATGCCTTGAGATCCTCGATGGACAGATAGCCGTTCATGGTCAGCAGGCTGTAAAGAAGCATGGATTCGTGGCCAGCGGACAGAACGAACCGGTCCCTGTTCCACCAATGGGGATTTTCAGGATCGAAATTTAAAAATTCCTTGAAGAGGATATATGCAAAGTCAGCCGAGGACATGGCGCCGCCCGGATGCCCGGAGTTGGCTTTTCTGGTTGCATCCATGATCAATCCCTTGATCACGTTCACGCTGTACATATCCATTTGCTGCCCGGTCTGTGGGGTCGTACTCATGAGAATGGTCCTTGCCTTGATATTGGTTCAAGCGATTAAATGGTTGGTTCCATGAGGTCGATCCTGCGTTGATGCCGACCTCCCTCGAAGCTGTTGTCCAAAAATGCGTCCACAATGGCCTTGGCCAGGTCGATGCCGGTGATCCGGCCTCCCATGCAGAGGACATTGGCATCGTTGTGTCTGCGGGTCATGCGGGCCAGGTATTCATTGGTACACAGGGCCGCACGGATTCCGGCCATCTTGTTGGCGGCCATGGACATGCCCACACCTGATCCGCAGATCAGGATGCCGAGTGTCTTCTGGCCCACGACCTCTTTGCAGAGGGCCTGCGCATAAACGGGATAGTCGCAGCTGTCCAGAGAGTGGGTTCCCACATCCTGGACAGCATATCCCTTGTTTTCGAGGTAGGCAGCGATTTCCTGTTTCAGGGGAAAACCGGCATGGTCGGAACCTATGATGACGGGGGAGGTACTCATGATCTCCTCAAAGAATGGTTTAAAGGATAGACGGTTACAGCATATATGCTACGACGCGAAAGAATCAGCTTTCACTGCGACGTTTGACGTACTCACTGCGGGATTTTTGCAAATCCTGCTCCATATGATCGATTTCTTCCTTGAGAAAAGAAATCTGCTTCAAGGGAATTTCGGCCTCGGTATCTTCGGGATGAAGCGATTTTTCCTCTTCCACAAAGTATGCATAGACCTTGCCCAGAGAAAGGTATTCTTCGTTCAGCCGCTTGCGCAATTGTTTGATCTCCCAGCGTCTGAACATTTTGATAAACAGCCACTTGAATTCACTGAAGATGACCTTCCAGCCGTTAAGCAGATTGTTCCACAAGGCCTTGAAAAAAGATTGTTCCTGAAAATTTTTGGAGTCGGCATCCATAGAGAACCTCGTTTGAGTTGCTGGTTGCTAAAACAGCGTCACCTACCGGGATGGTTTGTCCGGAAGTCATAAGGTGGTTGCGTTTGTTTCATTGGTTCGGACAGGGGAGAAGGTATCGATATTGATAGTTTCGGTACCATCGGGAAGTTCGATGGCAAGGTCGGTCGTAAAATGGCCCGGCCCGGTGGATTTGACCCGAATGATAGCACGGGTCGTATCATCCATGATCATGGAAATTTTGTGACTATACAAAGATGCATCCTGGTAGTCAAAAACGACCTTCCACCCCTTGCTTCCAATCAGTTCGAGAACGCGTCCCAACTGATCGACATGGATCGATTCTATACGGGTGGGCTGGGCAAAGAAAATCCTGCTTCCCGTATCCTGAAGTTGTTCTCGAACAGGCTGGTCCGGGAGGATGGTCACGAGTTTTCCCTGCAGGACCAGGGAGAGTTCGCGCAGGGAAAACGGGCAGGGAAACCCCAGACTCTGCACCCCGAATCTGGCATCCGAGGCCGTGTACATTTTTTTCTCCCCGGGAAAATAGGCCTGCCAGATATCGGTTTCTTCCCGCCACATGGAGATGGTTCGGCCTATCCCCGCCTCGAGATCCATGCGAATGGGATAGTCGAGACGTCCGAACAGACGCATGATCATCCGGTGTTTGTGTTCCTTGGAGGAGTAGTTGATGCTGGTTTTGATGGAGAAATTATCAAGCGGCTTGAGGGTTTTTTGCTGACGTTTGAAAACCGTCCAATAGGACGCGATCTCGGGTGCCCCTGGTTGCAATCTGGGCGCGCAGGCAGTCAGAGATACAAGAAAAAGAAACAGAAAAAGAAGTCCCCAGCCGGGAATATAGGGAGGAAAAAAAGAAGACCGCACCTGTTTTCGCAGGGGAACGGTCAGGAAACGAAACCATGTGCTGTCAGTCATTGGAGGGGTGCGGCTCGTGAAGTTTTTCCGCCTGGGATCTACCTTTTCGGGCCTGGTCTTCTTTACCCAGGGCGTCAGCTATGATGGCATAGTGTTCCCAGATGGTCGGATCGTTGTCGGCCAGTTTGACAGCCTGGCTAATAGCCTCCCAGGCCTTGTTCAGTTGGCCCTGTTTGAAAAGAACCCAGGCCAGGGAATCCATGTAATATCCGTTGTCGGGATCTTGTTTGAGAGCGTTGTTCACCAGCACAAGCGCCCGGTCGAGATTCTGTTCCAATTCAGCCAGGGAATATCCGAGATAGTTGAGGGCTTCGGGATAATCTGGATTGATGACAATGATTTTCTCCATGTATTCCATTGCCTTGGATTTGTCGCCCTGATCGTCCCAGAGTACGCCAAGACTGAAGAGAATATCGATATTTTCGGGCCAGGAAACATGCCCCGTATCCAGAAGTTCAGCGGCTTTTTGCCATGACCCTTTTTCCTTGAGCAGGGAGGCCTTGATGAGCAGGAATCTGGGTTGGTCGGGAAATTTTTTCATGCCTTGATCTGCAAGTTCCAACGCCTTCTCGATATTTCCCTGTCCGTAGAAAAGATCGGTCCTGAAAAGAAGTCCCCGCTCGAAATAGGGATCGCTTTCCGGGATACGGGATAGATAGGCGGCTGCTTTTTGTGGTGAGTCCTGGCCTTCATAGGCGAGCAGTGCCAGAGTGAACCATCCCTTGGAAGGGAAGTTGTCATTTTCCGCCAGGGGTTCGAGAATTCCTGCTGCGTAGGAGTGAAATTGTTGATTCAGGAACAGGTTGGCCGCATCGATCTGAAACTCCATGTCATCGGGACGCTGCTTGGTCAGCCCAAAGGCCTTGTCCGGCGCATTGAGTTTTAGATGGAGCCTGATCATGGTCAAAAGAAGGTGGGTGTTCGGTTCTCCCTGGGTTGCCAGATCCTCATAGATCTTTAATGCCTCGACATATTGTTTGTCCCGCTCGTAGAGATATCCCAGTTCCGCTTTGGCCCGAAAAAAATGGGGATCCTTGGCAAGGGCTGTAGTCAATGCCTGAATGGCACGCTCCTGCAGGCCGATGTTGGCGGCTGACTTGCCGATCAGATACCATGTGTTTTCGTCTCGCGACGCTTCCGGGATAGCCTGCAGTTTGTCCAGGGCCCGGGCGAATTCATTTTGTTTGATAAGCAGTGCCCCCACTTCCCGGACCATGTCCCAGTTGTCAGGATGAAGGCGCAGGTAATCTTCCAGGGTGAGGCCTGCGTCGTCCCACCGCTGAACCGCTTCATAGGTCTTGGCCAGAGAGACATAAAGTCCGGGGGCATCGGGAAAGCGCTTGATCCCGGTCTTGAGCGTCTCACGTGCCTCGCCGAATTCCTTGGATTGCCAAAGAAGTTCAGCTTTTTCGAGATAGAGATAGGGTGTGGCAAGAATGTCCAGGGCCTGGCTCAGGGCCTGGATCGCCTCCTCAACGTTTCCCTTTTGTTTGAGCTCCTGAAATTTGAGATAGGAAAAAGTGGCCTGGGCTTTTGGGGAAAGATCCCATGAAACGGGCTCTCGGGGGGGGGCGTGATGACTGCTGCAACTGGGCAGCGAGCATGCAAGAAGGGCTATTGCCAAAAAGATAGGTATGCGAAGTATCGTCATTGTCGGATCGCTATAGGGAGTGATCAGGATGGGAGGGATGCGGCCTGGGTTTTTCCGGGACGATCTGGTCACAAAGATGCTGATGCAGGTGTTCTCGGATGGCAAGACCCGCATGGACGAATTGGGGACCATAGCGCTGACCGATTCCGGTTTTGAAGGTCAAGGCACTGGAAAGATTACTTGTAATGTCACCGGGAAGATGAAGCCACATGTCTTGGATCGTCCAGTGTTTTTTTTCTGGATTGGTGTCAAAGAAAAATGATCGCAGATGGTCCAGGCTCCATCGGAATTTATCCGCATCATGAAGGGCGTTACGTACCCACTGATATACCGGTGGCAACGTATTACAATCTTCAAAACGATTTTCATGATGCTCTATGGCAAAGACAACAGCCTCTTTTTCAACATCCAGAAGCGGATACCCGGACAAAATCTGCCGTGCCGTAGCCGCTCCCTGCCTGGCGTGATCAGGTGTTGGGGCATACATATCATGCATGAGCCCTGCGAGCTGGGCCAATAGAGACCATTGTTTGATCTGTTTTGGATCCCATCCCCGTCCTTCAACAAGAATCAGGGTTCCCGCATCGATGGCCACTTTTTTCCCATGCTCTATCCCATGATCCTGATTCTGTTCAAGATAGGGGAGCACATCCTTTTTGCAGCGTCCTACAAGAGAATTGGTAAAGAAAAAGGTCTTGCTGATGTCATGGTATTTTTTAAAATCCAGGTAAAAGCCCATCCGGCAGTCCGAGGCCTGGTTGGTGGCTTCGGAACTGAGTTCGTCCAGGGTACTATCGGTCACTGATCCATTCCTCGGAAAAATCCGTGATTTCCTGCGAAAGATGCTCCTTGAGTTTCTTGAGCAATCTGGCCTCGATTTGGCGGACCCGTTCTCGGGTAATCCCGTACTTTTCACCGATTTCACGAAGGGTCAATGGTTTTTCAGCCAGAAGTCTATCGTAGAGAATGTCCCTTTCCTTGTCGTTGAGATCCGGAATGATTCCCTTGATCTTGTCTCGGAGAAGATCGCTTATCTCTCCATCGGCCATGTCTGTTTCAATACTCGTGGACTCAGCCGGAATGAAATCCATGGGCGTGAAGCTCGAGTCGTCCCCGCCCACGCTCATGTCCAGTGAGAGATCCTTCTGGCCGAGGCGTTGGCCCATTTCCACGACCTCGTCTTCTGAGACCTGAAGGTTTTTGGATATCTGGCTGGTGTCGGGGGTATATCCCAGCGCCTCGAGACGATTGCGCTCCTTTCCCAGATTGTAGAAGAGCTTGCGCTGGGCCTGGGTGGTTCCGATCTTGACCATTCGCCAATTGTCCATGATGAATTTCAGGATATAGGCCTTGATCCAGAAGGCAGCGTAATAGGAAAATTTGATCCCCTTTTCAGGATCGAATTTCTGTACCGCCTTCATGAGCCCGACATTGCCCTCCTGGATGAGATCGAGCACGTTTTTCATCCATCGCCTCTGGAAATCCAGGGCGATTTTGACCACAAGACGCAAATTGGCCGAAGTCAGCCGAAACGCGGCTTCCTGGTCATTTTCATCCCGGATTTTTCGAGCCAGATCGAATTCTTCTCCCGGCTCCAAGGGGGGGAACTTCTTGATCTCCTGAAAATACAGTCTCAGAGGGTCAATGGTCGCCAGACTGTTGCTTGGAGCGGGAATCAGGGTAAAAGTGTCGTCCTCACCGTTTTTGGTTTGCTGATTTTTTGTGTCTAAAGAGGGATCGGTAGGTGTTTTTTCAGTCATTATATCGTGATGTTTTTGGGAGCAAAGCAAAGGGGGGATGCGCTGTGCATCATAAAAAATCAAAAAATCAACATATATTTTTTATTTGTCCTTTTCAATCTTTTTCAGTAAGCGGTTTAGACGCAAATGAAGGTGGCAAGCCGGTTGAAAGAAAAAGACCGGCTTTTTTCATTCCCAGAGGATCCCCATGGGTGTCCTTTGGGGTGCCTTAGAGGCAGATCGTTTGTGTTTCTGCTCGTGATTGGTACTGTCTGCTCGGGGCGATACGAGAGGATATCATCGTTTTCGACATGGTTTGGGAGATCCCTGATCCAGCCTGAGAGGGACCTGCTTGCAAGGTATGTTCGTGACCCCGGTAAACGGGTTGGTCGTTTGGAATTCTTTCAAGGAGCATGACTTGAGATCGTTGAGAACATTTCTTAGTTCCGGCAAGACCATCATTTTCGATGGGGGCATGGGCACGCTGCTTCAGGCCAGGGGACTTGGGCCGGGTGAATCTCCCGAGCATTTTTGTCTGCGATGTCCGGAAACCGTTGAACAGATTCATCGGGAATATTTTCAGGCCGGGGCCCATGTGGTGACCACGAACACCTTTGGTGGAACCCGGTTCAAGCTGGGAGCTGAGATCGACTGCCAGGAAATGAACCGCATCGGGGCCTCCCTTGCACGCAAGGCCGTGGGCGACAAGGGGTTTGTGGCCGGAAGTGTCGGTCCGACGGGCAGGATGATCGAGCCCCTTGGGGATGTGACCTTCCGGGAGCTGGTCCAGGCCTTTGAAGAGCAGATTCGCGGGCTGGTTCAGGGCGGTGTCGATCTCATCCTCGGTGAGACCCATTTTGACCTGGCCGAGGCCCGGGCGGTTGTGGTCGCAGCCCGCAACGTCTGCGATCTTCCCGTGGGCATTTCCATGACCTTTGAAAACGGGATCAGTCTGACCGGAACGAGCCCCGGGGTCTTTCGGGACAGCGTCGAAAACATGGGCGTTGATATCGTGGCCACCAATTGCAGTGCCGGTCCCGAAGGATTGCTCGTTGTCGCTCGGGAGATGCTCGAGGGGACACAGACCCCGCTTTTGGTGGAACCCAATGCCGGACTTCCGGAGCTGGTGGATGGAGAAACCGTTTTTCGTCTCGCCCCCGAGGATTTTGCCGATCAGACCCGGGAATTTGTCCGCGCAGGGGTTCAATGCGTGGGAGGGTGCTGCGGAACAACTCCCGATCACATCCGGGCCCTTGTGGCCGCTACCGCGTCACTGGTTCCTGAAATTTCACAGCCATCCAGCCGCCCCTGTGTGGTTCTGACCTCCCGGTCCTCCGCCCTGCCCCTGGGATTTGAATACCCTTTTCAGATCATTGGCGAACGCATCAATCCCACCGGTAAAAAAGAGCTTATCGCCCAATTGCAGGACGGAAATATTTCCCGAGCCCTGGAATTGGCACGCGAGCAGGTTCAAATGGGTGTTGGAGCTCTCGATGTGAACGTGGGTGCGCCCATGGTCGACGAGAAGGAGCTTTTACCGTTGCTGGTACGCGAACTCTCTTCCCAGGTGCAGACCCCGCTGTGTATCGACTCCAGTGATGAAGGGGCCGTCATCGAGGCGCTCAACGTCTATCCCGGTTCGCCCCTGATCAATTCCATCAGCGGTGAGCCCGGCAAGATGGAGCGGCTTGGTCCTTTGTGCCGGGATTACGGTGCGCCGTTCATTCTTCTTCCCCTCAAGGCGGGGAAGCTGCCGGTGCAGGCTGCCGAGCGGATCGCCATTATCGATGAACTTCTCGATCAGGCCGACTCATTGTCCATACCCAGGCGGCTTGTCCTGGTGGATGCCCTGGCTCTCACGGTCTCATCCAAGCCCATGGCCGCCAAAGCCTGTCTCGAGGTCATCCGTTACTGCCGTGAGTCTCTGGGACTGACCACGGTCATGGGACTTTCAAATATTTCCTTTGGACTCCCCGCCCGAGAGCTTCTCAATACCCATTTCATGACCATGTGCATGGCCATGGGCATGGGGGCATGCATTGCCAATCCCAATTCCCGGCGTATCCAGGAGACCCTGGCCGCCAGCGAGGTTCTTCTGGGGCGTGATCCACAGGCGGCTTCGTTTATTCGGAAGTTTTCCGACTGGAAGCCCGGGGCAGAGGTGGTGGCGTCTTCCCGGGATATGCAGACCGATTCAGACAGCGAGGGAAAGAGTCCCATCGAAGGGGCCGTGATCACAGGGGACAAGGAGCGCATTGAAAAGATGGTCCTGCAGGCTGTTGAGGAGGGTGCCGATCCCTTTGAGGTTGTCAACAAGGAACTCATTCCCGGTATCACCGTGGTCGGGGAAAAATACGAGCGCAGGGAATTTTTTCTCCCCCAATTGCTGCGATCCGCCGAGACCATGCAAAAGGGATTTGATGTCTTGCGGCCCTACCTGGAAAAGGACGGTGCCAAGGCCAAGACCCGGGTCGTCATGGCCACGGTGGAAGGGGATATCCATGATATCGGCAAGAACATCGTCTGCCTGATGCTTGGTAATCACGGGTTCGAGGTCATCGATCTGGGCAAGGATGTGCCTGCCGCCACCATCGTCAAGGCCGTTGAGGAGAGCGGAGCCAGGCTGGTTGGGCTCTCGGCACTCATGACCACAACCATGACCCGGATGCAGGATACCGTCGATCTGCTCAAAGAAAGACACCTTGACTGCAAGGTCATGATCGGCGGGGCGGTTGTCACCGAGGCCTTTGCCAAACGGATAGGTGCACACGGCTATTCCGAGGATGCGGTCTCCGCAGTCAGGCTGGCGCAGCAGCTCTGCATGCAGGAAACAAAAGCGTGAACTCTCAGAGAGGGGACAAGAAGAATATGACCACACAAACAAAGGTTCTTATGACCGCGGTGGTGTTTGTAACGCTTGTGATGACGGCAGTCTTTTCGGCCCCGGCCTGGGCTTCGGAAGTGAAGACCCTGTCCAGACAGGATCTGGACTCCATGATCAAGGCCAATGCGGGAGCGATTACGATTGTTTCCTATTGGGCGACCTGGTGTTCGGCGTGTCGTCAGGAAATTCCGGCGCTTAATGATGTGCATGCGACCTATCCTCGTGAGGAAGTCAGAGTCATTGGAGTCTCTTTTGATAAAGATACCAGACAGCTCGATACATTCTTGAAATTGGCCGGCATCGAGTATGAGATCTACCGCGTACCTGAAAAACATCGCTACGGTTTCAAGGAGATCGTGGCCCTGCCCACGCTTGTGTTCTACAAAAAAAACGGCAAAAAGGGCTGGACCAACAAGGGGTTGATGCTTTCAGAGCAGATACGCAGAACCATAGATGTTTTTGCAGAACAGAACTAGGTGGATCCAGCCTATGGGAACCGATGTGGAGACAACAGGGATGGCAGAAATCATTTTGCGCAAGGCCATGGTCAAAGATGTCAAGCAGATTCATGAACTGCTGATGAAGGAGGTGGGTACGGGCGAGGGAATTGTCCTGCCGCGATCCTTCAACGACCTCTACAACCGACTCCGTGATTTTTATGTTCTCGAGGACGATGTCAATCGCGCTATCGTGGGCTGCTGCGCTTTGGCCATAACCTGGAATGATATTGCCGAGATCAGATCCCTGGTGGTCTCCCCGTCGTTGCGCAAAAAAGGATGGGGACGTCGGCTGGTTGAGGCCTGCGTGAGCGAGGCGCTGACCTTTGGACTGTTCAGGGTCTTTACGCTGACGGCCAAACCGGAATTTTTCAAGAAGCTTGGTTTTTGTCTGGTCGATCACGCAACCCTGCCCCAGAAGGTCTGGGCGGATTGCCTCAACTGCCCCAAGTATCCGGATCAGTGCAACGAAGTGGCCATGCAGCTGACATTTTGATTTTGAATTTTACACTGTTGCAGTACCGTCATTTTGACCTGAACAGGTATGTTTTTGATGTAGTGATGGAGAATCGATGAAAAAAAAAGTCGTGTTTGACAAGGATGTCATTGCCAAGCGGGTCAAGGAATTGGGCAGGGAGATTTCCGGGCGTTATGGCAACGAGCCGCTGGTCTGCGTGTGCGTACTCAAGGGCGCGTTTGTCTTTTTTGCCGATCTCATGCGCAGTCTAACGATCGATCCGGAATTGGATTTCGTACGTTTGGCAAGTTATGCGGGCGGAACGTCCCGGGAAGGAAAAATGATCTTTTCCAAGGACATGGAGGTTTCCATCCAGGACAAGCATGTTCTTATTGTCGAGGATATCGTGGACACCGGCCACTCCATGCAGTATCTGACCAGAATTCTTGAGGCACGACGTCCTCGATCCATCGCCATTGCCGCCCTGGTTGACAAAAGCGAGCGCAGGGAGCTGGACGTTCGTGTCGATTTTCCCGGTTTCGCCTTGGACAAGGGATTCATTGTGGGATATGGGCTTGACTACGATGAAAAATATCGAGGTCTGGAAGGGGTTTACGAATTGGTTTTCGACGATTGACCCCTTTGAGTCCATGAATCCAAACGGTATTCCCCCGGGTGTGTCGTGTGGCATGTTGACTGACGACACTTTTTTCAATGCACCATGATGTGAGGTCGGTATGATTGTACAATGTCCTGAGTGCTCTGTTCGATATAATCTGGATGATGAACGGATCGGTCCCAAGGGAAGCAAGGTCCGGTGTACGCGATGCGGGCATGTTTTTCAGGTTTCCAAACTCAAAGAGGAATTCATCGAGGATACGGTCGACCAGGTGTTCAGCAAGGCACCTGCATTTTTCGATGACTCCACAGAGACTGCCGGCGATTCAGATGATGGTGACAAGGCGTCCAGCAAGCCTGAAGGTTCCCATAAAACCGGGCGCGGCAGGAAGATTTTTCTCTGGCTCCTTCTTGTACTTCTCATTCTCATCGGCGTGGGAATCGGTGCCTATTATTATGCCCCGCACCTTCTGGACAATACCGGAACCGGAGCCTTTACCGGAAACAAGGTCGAGAAGCAGAAACCGAGCACGGATACGGTCATTCCGGAAATCGCCCTGGAAAATGTACGCCAATACTTTGTGAAGAACGAGAAAATCGGCCAGATTTTTGTTGTCGAGGGCAAGGCCGTGAACGAATTCAAGGTTCCCAAGGAATTGATCAAGCTCAGGATCAAGCTGTTTGATGAACAGGGCGAGATCATTGGATCCAAGGAATTCTTGTGCGGCAATGTCGTTTCCTATTTTCAGCTTCAGGTGCTCAAGGAGGACGAGCTCGAGTCGGCCCTGACCGCCAAGGTAGGTATCTTGACCAACAACACCAATCTGAAGCCTCAAACCGGTGTGCCCTTCATGGTCGTTTTCACCAATCCGCCCGAGACGTTGAGCGAATTCGCCCTGGAACCCATCGAGGCCAAAGATCCACCGGAATGAGAAAAAAGGGTTGTAAGTGGCAACAAAGTGCGCAGTTCGCAGTAGGCAGTGCGCAGGGAAAGGATAGTTTCAAGGGGTAAGGGTTACGGGGTAAGGCGGTGGTGGATTTTCAGCAACTGCACGGAATTGTTTTCCTTAACCCTTGAAGCTTTTTCATTCCGAAGGGCAGAAACTGTTTCGTTGGTCCCGGCCTTTTCCCGTCTCCCGTCTCCCTGCCTCTTGTTTGTGTCTTTAACCCTTTCTTTTTCCATGTGTGACAATCAAACAGAAGGGCGGTCCTGCAGGTCGCCCTTTTGTCGTATCAACGAGTAGAGTATGTCCATGAAAACCAAGGAAATCTATCGTTGCTCCCAATGCGGTACCACCACTCCCCGATGGATGGGACAATGTCCGGGATGCAAAGAGTGGAACACGCTCGAATCAGAGGTTGTGTCCAAGGACAGGCCGGTTCGTTCGCTGAAGGATAGTGCCGGACTGGTCAGCCTGAATGATCCACCGCCCGAGACACGATTGGAGCATATTCCCACCCATATCGACGGGTTGGACGGGTTGCTCGGCAAGGGACTTGTTCCCGGGGCTGTTCTGCTTCTCGGTGGCGAACCGGGTATCGGCAAGTCCACGCTGCTGCTTCAATTGGCCTCCAGCGCGGCTGGGTCGGGACGACAAAGTATCTATGTTTCAGGTGAGGAATCCCTGGGACAGCTTCGGGGAAGGGCGGTTCGGATCGGACTTGAGCTCAAAAATGTCATGGCCATGGCCACCAATCAGATCGAGGATGTGCTCGAGACCATGGACGGCAAAAATCGTCCCAGGTTGATCATTCTCGACTCTGTTCAGACCATGGCCTCCGGGGCCGTTGACGGGATTCCGGGCAGCGTCAGTCAGGTTCGGGCCGTGGCCATGCAGATTATTGAAAAGGCCAAGGAAACCGGGGTCTGCGTGGTTATTGTCGGTCACGTGACCAAGGATGGTCAGATCGCCGGACCCAAGCTCCTGGAACACATGGTCGATACGGTTTTGTCCCTGGAGGGTGACAAACATCATCTTTTCCGCATGCTCCGTGTGCTCAAGAACCGGTTCGGACCGACCAACGAACTTTTGCTTTTCGAGATGCAGTCTTCGGGCATGCGGGTGGTTCTCGATCCTTCGACTTTTTTCTTACAGGCCCGGGATGCGGGGCTGAGCGGCACCGCCGTGGTCATGGGGCTTGACGGACAGCGTCCCTTTGCCGTGGAGGTGCAGGCCCTGGCCAGTCGGACCTATCTGACATTTCCCAGGCGCACGGCATTGGGGCTGGATGCCAATCGGCTGAACCTCATTCTCGCGGTGATGGAAAAGCGGCTCAAGATCAATCTCGGGCAGCTCGATATCTACGCCAAGATCGGCGGGGGGCTCAAACTGAGCGATCCCGGGGTCGATCTGGGGCTGGTGGCGGCTATTCTCTCCTCGGTGTATGACCGACCGCTGCCCGAACGGTCGGTTTTCTGGGGCGAGGTGGATTTAAACGGTCAGATCCGGCCCGTTGTCGGACAGGATGTCCGCCTCAAACAGGCTTGCAGCTTGGGGTATGATCCGGTGTTCTGCCCCCGGACCGGCAAGCAGAAAAAAACCGGCAGTTCTTCGATCATGGGATTTCACGAACAGCTTTTTGGGTAAAGGCGGTTTGAGGTGTTAGGTGATGAGGTTTTAGGAAGGGACGGGAAACGGGAGACAGGAGGCATGGAGACGGGAAACGGGAAACGGGAGACGGGAGACGGGAGACAGGAGACAGGAGACGGGAAGCGGGAGGCAAGGAGACGGGAAACGGGAGGCAAGGAGACGGGAGACAGGAAAAGGCCGGGACCAACGAAACAGGTTCTGTCCTCTGTGTACGCGGAACATGCGAAAGTGGTAAGGGTTAAGGTGTGGGCACACGGTGGTCAGGTTTGAGGATTCGACATTTTTCCTTAACCCTTAAACCTTAACCCTTCAATCTTCCTCATTTTTCGCTGGCAAAAACAATCCTTTAGCTGGTTCGATCAGATAGCAGGGCAGACGGGAAAGGAACGAGGTTTTTTGTGACCAAACTTTCGGAGACCATGAAACGGGTCGGGTGGATCATGAAGCGTCACGACAACGGGTCGTGGACGGTTCATGCTTCTAACGCTCGGGATTACATGTTTCATCCGGGAAAGGGTTGGTCGGTTCCCCTGTCAGATGTCGAGGCGGCGCTTGAGGCGGATGTCGCGGCCCTTGATGCGGGAACCCTGGACCCCTCGCGCACGCTCTCCCGATCAACGGCCCTCGATCACACGAAAAACCCTTCGCAGCCCGTGGTTCGGATCTGCAGGGACGGGCTTGTGGCGGGTAAACGGGTCCTGCATCTTGGAACCGGGCTGGACCGCTTTGCCAAAAAGACCATGCTCGATGCCGGGGCCGTGGAGGTCATCGACTATGATCCCAATTTCTTTCCGGACCGGTCGGTGCTTGAAACGGCCTATGATGTGGTTGTGTGCAACTATGTCCTGAACATCCTTCCGCCGGCAGAACGGAATCTCGTGTACGCGGATATCGCACGGTGCACTGCGCCCCGGGGCCGGGCCTATCTTTGCGTCCAGGGCAAGTGGCCGGTCGAAAACAAGCACAGGATCGTGGGCCGTTTTGCGGACGGCTTTGTGGTCATGGACGGTCCAACCCCGCATTTTCGCAAGGGATATGACCCAGAAGAATTCACGGCTGAAATCCAGGCAACCATCGGTGGAAGGGCACGAGTTATGTGCATGTTCTACAGCAACACCCTGGCCGAGTGGATTCCCGGATCACGGGGTGCGGGGGATGACGCTTCATGAACAAGGTGCTTCTCCTGTACACCGATCCCTATTACCTGGTGAAGCAGGTCTATCCCTTTGGTCTGGATCTGATCGCATCGACTCTTCGCTCCCATGGCTACCAGGTCGAGCTGGACTACCCCTTTCTGCCCGGGCCGGATGTCGGGACGAATCTGTACGATATCGTTACCAGGTTCCGCCCCGACTGTATCGGGCTGGGCATTCGAAACATCGACACGACCATGGCCTGCGAAGCATACGGCAATTTTCAGGGACCGGGTTTTTCGGCCCGCTATTTTCTGCCGGAGATAAAGACTATCTGTTCCTGGCTTGGGGACAACCTGCCCGGGGTACCCGTGATTGCCGGGGGCGGAGGATTTACCATCTCACCCGAGGCCATGCTCGAGGAATTGGGACTTGATTTTGGCATCCAGGGTGAGGGTGAACGCGCATTTTTGCAGTTTCTCGAGTGCTGGCCGGACAAAGAAAGGGTGAAGTCCATTCCCGGCCTTGTCTGGCGGGATGCGGGCGGCGGGAGCACTCCCAGGATTCCCCATGTGTTCGATGCTTCGTATCCCCGGGCCCGGGAACCAAAATTCCGCTACGCCCTGGAGTACGCTGCCCTGCCCGTCCAGCTCAAGCGGGGATGCAACCAGGGGTGTTCCTTTTGCGTGGAGCCGCTGCTCGAGGGACGCAGATTCGTTCATCGGCCCATTCCCGAGGTTGTGGATGAGCTCGGCCGTCTGGCTGAGAACTATCCGGACGTGCGCAAGATCTTTTTTATTGATACGGAATTCAATATCCCGAATCTGGAGTATCCCCAGGCATTGATCGAGGCGATCCTTGCTGCCGGACTCCATGACCAGTTCCGGTTCGCTTCCCAGTTTTTGCCCCGTCCCTTTACCCGGGAATTCGCCTTGCTGCTCAAACAGGCGGCCTTTTCCCTGGTCTTCACCTGTGACAGTTTCGCGGATACGATTTTAGACCGAAAC
Source organism: Desulfoplanes sp. PS50 (assembly GCF_053851535.1). Lineage (NCBI taxonomy): Bacteria > Pseudomonadati > Thermodesulfobacteriota > Desulfovibrionia > Desulfovibrionales > Desulfoplanaceae > Desulfoplanes > Desulfoplanes sp. PS50. The sequence continues at coordinate 42,318 of NZ_JBSPZA010000029.1, forward strand.
GGTATGTCCTATCGGCAGAAGGATATTCTGGAAGCCCTGGCCATATGCGAGGATCTGGAGCTGGATCATACCGTGGATCTGATCTTCGGCCTGCCCGGCGAGTCTCACGAAACTCTGGAAGAGACCCTCTCCCTCATGCGCAACCATCCTCCTTTTGCATGGCGCAGGTATGAGTACACCATCGGGGCCCGGATCTATGAAGGCACGCCGTTGCACCGCATGATCCAAGCCCGGGAAGACACCACCCACGTCTATGGACGCATGACCCCCGGTATGCTCGAGCCCTGTTTCTACTGCTCCCCCAGGCCTCCCCTGGAACTCAAGCGGGACATTGACGCGGTCCTCCCCTTTGCCCTGGAATTTAAGAACGGTTCGGACGCGGCATCAAGGCAGCGCCTTGGCGTCTGCTGGCTGGCGGACCAATGTCGGTGGGATGAAACAGCGCAATCTTTTTTCGAACTGGATCTTGCTTCCCAGGTCACTGTGTACGGGTATGTTTTCAAGAGTCTTGTGCTGGCAGATCAGATCGACATGGCCCGGTCTCTTCTTGAATATGTCTGGCAGGAGATGAACGAGCAGGGGGGCTTTGATCAGGAGATGGGCATGGTCGGGCATTATCTCGGACTGCTAAAATAACTGCCCTATACGGAAGGTGGTGCTGTTGGTTACATTCATTCCGGCCTGTGATCTGAAAAGCAGATACGACGTGCTCGGCCATTTCTATTCCATAACCTTTGCTTCGGGCCGGTCGGTGGACTGTCGCAGCGTCCTTGAAATCGTGGACAGGCGGGACACCCCGGAAGATCTGACCGGGTTTTCCAAGACATGTCCGGACGCGGTCTGCATCATGATGAATCCCGGTTCATCCAGGCCGCTTGTTCCCGTGGACACGGTAATCACTCCTGATGGCGCGCACCAACTCATCCATACTTCCCTTGTCCCCACGCGGCCGGACATCACCCAGTATCAGGTCATGCGGCTTATGCACTATCGCTTGTGGCGTCATGTCCGGGTGCTGAATCTTTCGGATCTGCGGGACCCCAAAAGCGGGAAATTCGTGGAACGTTACGCTGCCCTCGAGGCCGAGGAACAGAGCGAAATCCACTGCGTGTTTTCCGCAGAAAGAAACGACGAGCTCGCGTGTCGTCTCGGGCCAGCAGACAGGGTCCCGGTGATCTGCGCCTGGGGGGTGAGCCCCGATCTGGATCCCCTCATCCACCGCTGCATGGATCGGCTGGCCGGACGCCGGGTGCTGGGACTGCTCAAGCAGAACACCTCGGACAAATATTTTCATCCCCTGCCCACGTTGCAACGGGCCAAGGAGGCCTGGGTGTCCGACATGGTCGCCCTGTGCCGAGAGGACAGTGAACAATAGATAGGGAGATTTGTGAATCATGCATGTGTACAGCTTTCTCAACGACTATTGCGAAGGGGCTCACCCCGACCTTCTGAACATTCTGGCAGCAACCAATAAGCAGCAGGAAACAGGGTACGGTGAGGATAGCCTTTCCCAAAAGGCCCGTGAACTGATCCTTGCCGAAACAGGCGATCCTGCAGCCGAGGTCCACTTCGTGTCAGGCGGGACCCAGGCCAATCTCATTGTCCTGGCTTCCATGCTCAAGCCCTTCGAGTCGGTTATTGCACCGGATTCCGGGCATATCAATGTCCATGAGACCGGGGCCATCGAGGCATCGGGGCACAAGGTCCACGGCGTGCCCGCCCGGGAGGGCAAGATTCGGGTCGAGAGCATCCGTGCCGTGGTAAAAGAACATGGGGACGAGCACATGGTGCATCCCGCTGCCGTGTATCTCTCTAACTCCACGGAATTGGGCACGGTGTACACCCTTGCTGAACTGGAGGAGATCGCCTCCGTGTGCCGGGAGCTCGGATTGTATCTTCATCTGGACGGGGCCAGGCTGGGATGCGCCCTTGCAAGCCCCCAGTCGGACATGACCATGGCCGACATCGCCCGGCTTACGGATGTCTTTTATATAGGCGGGACGAAAAACGGTGGACTGCTCGGGGAGGCCATCGTCATTACCAACAAGGATCTTCAGCCCTATTTCAGATATCACATCAAGCAGCGCGGCGGCATGCTCGCCAAGGGGCGGATCCTGGGCTCCCAGTTTGTTGGGCTTTTTACAAACGGTCTGTTCTACAGACTTGCCGAGCACGCCAACACCATGGCCGCACGGCTGGCCCGGGGACTTGAAGACCTCGGTTTTTCGTTTGCGACGCCTCCCCAGACCAATCAGGTTTTCCCCATTTTTCCCAATGAGCTGATCCGGCAGCTGAATACGGGATATGCTTTCCATACCTGGGAAAAGGCCGGCCCCGACCAGAGCGTTGTCCGCCTTGTGACCTCCTGGGCAACCCCGGAAGAGGCCGTGGATGGATGTATCGAGGATATCCGGAATACAGGAATTCGTGGCTGAGTTTTCTGCCTGCAAAACGGACTAGGCACACGACAGGATGTGTGGTTAGTATCTTACCCGAAAAAGTCTGCCATAAAAATCAAGAAAATTCTCTAACAGCTTGAACTTAAAACCTAAAGCCTAAAACCTAAAACTGCGGCTTGGCCGCATTAGAACCTGTTTTGCTGTACGGTTTTCAACCTGTACGGAGCCTTTTCATGGAAAAGACGCCTTTGGCTCCGGCCAGGGAAGTGAATTTCCGTTCGTCCTTTGAATTGAGCAGGTGTTTTACCTGATCGAAGACCTCCCGGACGAATTCTTTTGATCCCAATATCCCGGCATCGCTGAAGTAGCGGGTCCGGTAGCAGAAGAGTTCAAACCGTTTCAGCTCGAAATTCTTTGTTCTCTCCTTTTTGACGATCTCCGGGTCCATGGGCTTTCCCTTGCCCGTATCCACGGCCCCGGTTTCATAGACGAATTGTCTATACTTGCGTATGATTTCAGACGGTTCGTGCTCGCCCCATTCCTTCATCCCGAAATCCGCAGACAGCAACCCGTCCTGGTTTCCCGTCTGGACGTGATAGCCGAGGGAGCACCATCTGTACTGCTCCGGGCGTTTAACGATGCCCGCCCTGATAGGATTCAAGTCGACATAGGCCAGCAGGTTGATCAGGGATCGTCCGTTCTGGACGATCAGAGACTTGAACCGATCCCCCCAGAAATAGCCTTTCCTGCCGTGCCGCTTATTGTAGTAGCGCGTGAATCCTTGTTTGATATCTTTGACATATCTGGCCAGGGAGGACCAGCGTTCCCTGAATTTCGCGATGGTCTGATCACTGATTTCTCGACCCTCGGGAAACCATTTTTTCAGCCGTTCACGTATCTGATCATCGGAAAAGTGATCTGCCGTATACATGCGGGTGACCAGATGAAAATGGTTGGACATGACGCAAAGTCCCAGCACATCCACGAAATAGAACCTGCTCAATTTCCGGATGAGCCCGAGCAGAAAATCCTTTTCCGCATTTTCAAGAGGAAATCCGTCCAGCGCCGTCCTGGAAATGACATGATATACGGTAGGAACGTCCGACCGGACAAACCGAGCTATTCTGGGCATCTACCACCTCCTGAGATCAAAATTCAAGGCAAACGAGAGTCGTCAACGTGTTGGTTATTATGAAAAGTACTTCAGCCAAGCTATTTTTTCAACTTTTAGCCTGTCCCTTTATGCTTTCTGGGAGGCGGCACCGGCCTGGACTTCCTGCATCAGATCAAGGGCCAGTTGCCGGGACTGGGGACAGGCCATGATCTTGTCCGTGGGCGCATCAAGCAGGGCACAGGTCCCGTTAAAGGGGATGTTCCACATGAGCTTTTTCCACCGGGCCAGGACAAGGTCCTGGGAAAGATCAATGGGGATGCCTGCCTTTTGAAAGGGAGCGGCAATGTGGTGCATGGTCTGGGTGATGCCTGCAGGCTGTTCGTCCTTGTCATATTGGGCCAGGAGTATCTTGCCGTATTCCAGATGCGTGATGTGGCCCGGTCCCAGCTTGTTGCAGCACACCAGGCACAGTCCGCCCAGGATATGTTCGGCCCGGGTCTTTTCCGCAATGAACTGTTCGCCGCCAAGACCGTTTTGCAGGAGAACAATGGCGGTATGAGGGCCCACAACCGGCTCGAGCAGGCCGGGCAACAGGTGGTTCTGGGTACTTTTCAGGGCAACCAGCACCACATCGCATACAGGCATGTCCCGGGCCTGGCCATAGGCATTGACCTTTGGAAAAAACATGTCCCCGTCCACGGAATCGACCCGCAGACCGTTTTTGCGCACATGTTCGAAATCGCTGTGGAACAGGAAATGAACATCACATCCGGCCTGGATGAGTTTGGCTCCATAAAAGCATCCAATGGCACCGGATCCAATAATACCGTATTGTATTCCCATGATTTTTTCTCCTTGAGGCGTAGTAAAGCCAAAGGCGTATACGAAGATGGCGGCTAAAGGGCAAGGGAGCAAAAATCCGGGGACCGGCAACCCCTGTCTGCTGGCCGGGGCTTTTGCAGCAGGAGAAAGGGGGTTCTCCCTTTTTCTTGGTCCTGCGGCGTGATTTGGGAGCAGGGGGCAATGCGGGCGGTGCCCCAGTCCCCCATGAAGAACCATGCAAACCAGACAGAGGAACACGCCCTGTGCGACAAGGCTGCCGGGTGGATTCAACCCGGGGGATAACCCGGGTTGGTCCTGGATGTAAGAGCATGATTTTCAGAGGGAAATGCCCCAGAACGCGCAGGCGTTTTTCTGGATGAGTTGTGTATGGACGTCTGCGCCCATGCCGGGAAGAGGCCGGGACACTGTTTTCCGATACAAGGGATCTGTTTTCAGAGCGGAATCGCTGTTGAGCATGATCCGATGGACAAGTTGCGGATGGTGATCAAGAATGTTCACCAGCTTTTGGGGTGTCATCTTGCCCTCTTGCATGGTCATTCCCATCATGAGACCCGTCTCCATGACCATGAAAAGATTTTCCTCATCCACGTGATCAATGAGGATGCGCGAATGCAGCAATGGGACTTCGGCCACCAGTTCCAGGATCAGCCGGGTCATCCGGCCCTTGTTTTTGCGGGGGGTATGGATGCCGATTCTCTTGTCCGGGGGCAGCAGGGAACTGGCCCAGGAGAGTTGTTCCCTGAGGGCGGCAATCTCGCGATCACTGCCTGTTTCAAGGCCCAATTCGCCCAGTCCGAGACAGAAGGGCCTGGCCACATGGGAGCCAAGACTCTGCCAGAAGGTATCGCCCATCCATCCCCTGGATGGTGCAGGCAGGGAACGGGGATGCACCCCCACCAGGTAGTAGAGGCAAAACCCCGTGATGTCCGGGTTCCTGCACAATGCTTCCAGGGAATTGAAATACGGGGGAAAGCTTTCCCACCCTTCTGGCTGGTGCACATAGGACCAGGATATGCCGGCTCCTGCTCCGGCATACGCGGCAAAATCCTCGGGACACACATGATGCAGAATATCCGCATGCAAATGGGAGTCCACCAGGCTGACCTGTCCAGGGTTGATCAATGATGTTTTCATGGGCTTTCTGTATCAATGCAACCACCGACCCGCAACCCGGACAGGCTTCCCGGTCCGCCTGTTCTTTGGGCAAGGCACCACCGAGGGAAAATGCGGTTGTGGATGTCCTGGTCAAAACAGTATCCAGCAGCACAGACCGCGTTTGCCTTCTGGCCCGGCAGGATATGACCGGGAATCCGTTGCGGTTCGCCACGCCTCGCCCCTGGGAACCGAAAGAAAAGAGATTGCCCTTGCCAGAGCAGGGAAAGTCTGGATAGGTATTACACCTATGGTCTTGCGTCGTCCTGCAATCCGCGAGTCCTTTTGGGGGTATCCCGGGATCTGCGAGTTTCAGTCGACACACAGGAAGTCAAGGCAGACAGGCCTTGTTCTCTATGTTGTGATACCGGGTCGCTACCCGCGGCATGTTGTCCTGGGTCACCCAGTGTATGGGGGTGCACGTGGCAAGGATTGCCCGGGAGGTATCAATCGCTGTGGCATGGAATACGATACGCAGCAGGGGAGGAGTGGTGAAAAATATAAGTATTCGCTGGAAAATTATTGTTCTGGTTGCTGTGGGCATGTTTGCCCTGGCCATCATCATGGGTGGTCTGCGCATCCGTGACATCAAGCAAGGCGCGGTTGAGGGCATGGTTCGCAAGAGCCAGGCCATTGTTCTCATGGCCGAGGCCGGCCGCAACCAGATGGCCCATAAGCTTCAACAGGGGGTTATCCGTCCTTTGGACGAGATCCCGGCGGACAAGCTGCTGGAAGCCGTGCCTGTTGTGACGGCCATGCAGATGGCGGCTGAAAATGCGGCCAAGGCCGGATACCGGTTCAAGGCCCCCAAGGTCAGCCCCCGCAATCCCGCCAACACGCCCACTCCTTTTGAGCGCCAGGTCCTTCAGGAATTGCAATCCGGAAACATAAAGGAAAAGATTGTTGTTGAGGATGATCAGGTCCGTTATTTCAAGCCGGTCTATCTGACCCAGGACTGTCTGTTCTGCCATGGAGATCCCAAGGGAAGCAAAGATCCCTTGGGCGGTATCAAGGAAGGCTGGAAGGTTGGCGAGATGCACGGGGCCTTTGAGATCATCACTTCCCTGGAGCAGACCAACAAGGAGGTCTTGAACGCGGCCATAGGGGTTGGCCTCTGGTCGCTGCTGCTTTTTGGTGTGGTTATCGGGGTGATCTATCTGTTCATGAACCGGGCCCTTTTCAACCCCCTTCTTAGGATCAAGGGATATGCCCTGGCTGTTGCCGGCGGCAATCTGCAGGCAACGCCTGGCGGGACATTTCATGCGGAACTGGCGGATGTGGAACATTCCATCTCCACCATGGTGGGCAATCTCAAGGGCAAGATGCAGGAGGCCGAGGACAAGAGCCAGGAGGCTGAAGTTCAGAAGCAACGGGCCGAACAGGCCCTTGAAGAGGCCAAGGCCCAGGAGGCCAAGGTGGTGCAGCTGCTGGACAAGATGACCCATGTGGCTGCCGAGGCGGCAGAGATTTCAGAGCAGCTGGCATCTGCGTCCACCGAACTGGCCGCCCAGGTGGACGAAGTCAGTTCCGGAGCTGAAATACAGGATCAGCGCAGCACGGAAACGGCCACGGCCATGGAGGAGATGAACGCTGCCGTGCTTGAAGTGGCCCGCAACTCGGGTTCGGCTTCCAACAGCGCCGACAACACCAAGGAAAAGGCCGCTCTGGGGGCTGAAGTTGTACAACGTTCCGTACAGGCCAATGACAGGGTCATGGTCCAGGCCAGGACCCTCAAGAACAAGATGTCCTCTCTTGGAGAAGAGGCCGAGGATATCGGGCGGATTCTGGATGTCATCAGCGATATTGCCGACCAGACCAATCTTCTTGCCCTCAATGCGGCCATAGAGGCTGCGCGGGCCGGTGAAGCCGGGCGCGGATTCGCAGTGGTGGCCGATGAGGTGCGCAAGCTGGCGGAAAAGACCATGCAGGCCACCAAGGAAGTCGGGGCTGCCATCAATGAAATTCAGACCGGGGCCAGCGAAAATATCCAGGTTGTTGATGTGGCGGTTGAAGCGGTCAGAGAGGCCAATACCCTGGCCAAGGAATCCGGGGATGCCCTCAAGCGGATTGTCCAGATGGCCGTTGAAACCTCGGATGAAGTGCGCTCCATTGCAACGGCAGCCGAAGAGCAGAGTACGGTGAGCGAAGAGATCAACCGGGCCGTGGAGGAGATTAGCCGGGTGACGGCCGAGACTTCTGCCGGCATGAATGAGGCTGCCCAGGCGGTTAACGAACTGGCTCGACTGGCCGAGAAGTTGCGCAGCCTGATCAATCTGATGACGGAAAGCAGTTAGTCGCTCGTAAGGCAATAACCCAAAAAAGGCCCGGTTGGATTTTTCCAGCCGGGCCTTTTTTTCCGTGGTTGTCCTCGTATCCTTGGGGAACTCCCTTGTTATGGAGCTGCGCATTGTCATAGATCAACTGGCATCCCGGCATGTCAGGCGGCACATGATACAAGGTCATTGAAACCTTCTGAAAGATACGGACCTGGGCGCCAAAATCCCTTCCAAGGTCTGGTCAGGCAGATGCCCAAGGCATGGTTTCAGGATTGTTTTCCAAGCACAGGAAATTATTTTTTTCTTGTCATACAAAAGGGTTGACTGCCGTAATAATATTTGAAATCATTATCAATAAGAAACATGCAGCTTGATTGTCAGACAACGTGAACGGTGTGTTGTCCGGGCTGGTTTCTTGCAAAGCCGGCCCAGCACATGCCGTCCCAAAGGAAAGGAACAGATATGATATGAGGACATTGCAAAAACTCGTGGTCTCCATCAAGGGGCGGATAATTCTCCTGGTGGTATTCATGGGAATCTTTGGTGGAGTTATTTTTGCGGGTATGTTGTATACAACCCATGAAATCAAACAGATCGGTCTGGACGAGGTGCAGGCAGCTGTTCGCGCAGGGGAAAAATTAGAGCTCAAAACCGCGGTCCATTCCGCGGCCATGGTTCTGGGGACGCTGCTTCGTGACAAATCACGCCAGGAACATGTCAGGCTTCTCAAGCAAGCCCTTGATCCCCTGCGGTTTGGTCCCGACAATGAAGGGTATTTCTATGTTTATGACCTTTCCGGGATCAATGTGGCTCATCCCATGAAACCGGATCTGGTGGGCAAGAATCTTTGGGGGTTCAAGGACAAGGTGGGTACCCTCCTTATTCAGGATTCCATTCGTGCGGCCAAACAGGGCGGCGGTTTTGTGGAGTTTTTCTGGGACAAGCCCGGCACGAACGTTTTGGCCAAAAAGCTTTCCTACGCCGAAGCAATCCCTGGTACGGATTTATGGATCGCCACCGGCATTTATCTGGATGCCGAGGCCCGCACGGTACAAGGCATGTCCGATCGCGTTGACCAAAGTTCTACCCGCAGTATCATGATCATTACCCTTTTGATCGCTGCATTTTTTCTACTGGTTGTGTTGCCCCTTGCCATTTTCATCTTCCGTTCCATAGCGCGTCCCCTGACCACCATGACGGAGCAGGTGGAAGCTGTTGCCAAAGGGGATCTTAACGTGCGTTTTGATCTTTCGGGCAGGGATGAACTGGCAGTGATGCGCCGTTCCGTGGCCCGCATGGTGGACATTCTCAAGGAGCGGATCGCTTTTTCCGATGGTGTCCTTGATGCCATCACCATGCCCTGTGCGGTGTATGACAAGGACAACCGGGTGATGTTCGCCAATGAGGCGGTTTGCCAGGCCATTGGTGTCACAGGGTCTGCCAGGAGCCAGATCGGGAAAACTGCCGGAGAGTTCATCTATGGGGATGCCTCGAAACAAACGATCTCAGCAGAACCCTTGCGCACCGGTTCCCGGATTCATCAGGAAGTCCCTTTTGTGACCAGGAAGGGAGAACAAAGGATTTTTGATGTTACGTCCACTCCCCTTGTGAACGAAAAGGGAGACATCATTGCGGCCGTGGCCCTGTGGTTCGATCTGACCACCATCAGGGAACAGCAGAGGCTTATTGAGCAAACCAATGAGGCCATTATTGCAGGTACAACCAAGGCCGCAGAAATATCCGACCGGGTCGCTTCCGCATCTGAGGAACTTTCCGCACAAATCGAACAATCCCGTCAGGGTGCCAGGGACCAGCGGGACCGCTCATCAGAGTCTGCCACAGCCATGGAAGAGATGAATGCCAGCATGATGGAGGTGGCTTCCAATGTCTCCAATGCGGCTCAACTGGCCGAGGAAACCCGGGATGCCGCGAAACAGGGTATGGGAGTTGTGGACGAGGTTATTGAGGGAATCAAAAAAATAAGCAGTGATTTCAAAGAGGTAAACATCGCTTTTCAGGGGCTCCATAAACAGTCCGAGGCGATTACCCATATTGTCCAGGTGATCGATGACATAGCTGATCAGACCAATCTTCTGGCCCTGAACGCGGCCATTGAGGCTGCGCGTGCCGGCGATGCTGGCAGGGGGTTTGCCGTGGTTGCCGATGAGGTGCGCAAGCTGGCTGAAAAGACCATGGGCGCTACAAAGGAAGTGAACGGATCCATTTCCGGGATGCAAGCCATTGTCTCCAGGACGAACGAGGGCATGGCCCATGTGGAACCCCTCATTGAATCGGTCATTGCCCAGTCGGGCACAGCAGACAAGACCCTGCACGGAATTGTTGACAAGGTGGACCAAACATCCCAGCAGGTTGTATCCATCGCCTCTGCCAGTGAAGAACAGTCTGCAGTCAGCGAGCAAATCAATCACTCCTTTGAGGAAGTCAATCGGATCGCTGCGGAAACCGCCGATGCCATGGAGCAATCGGCCCAGGCAGTGGCCGACCTGGCCGAGCTGGCCCAGGACCTCAACCGGGTGATGGATTCCATGCGTGAGAAGATCGGCTGATCCCTCTTTACGCAAGGGATGATCCTTCAGATCCCGGCAGGACGGTCTGGCTGGCTGAGAAAAAGGGCCCAGTCTGATCAACATGATGACGGCGAGCCGTTAGTTGCCACAAGGCAATCACCACAAAAGCCCGGCTGGATTGTACCAGCCGGGCTTTTGCGCATGCAGGGGACATGGTTGGCGTTTGTCAGCGTTGGTCACCACATTCCGGAAGGTGCTGGGGATGTGGTGACGTTGCACCCTCCCTTTTGTGTACAGCACGGTCATGTTTGATCCTCTGCCAGGGCCTGAAGGATCGTTTGCATGAAGGCGGGCAGATCATCCGGCTTGCGACTGGTGATGAGGTTGCCGTCCCTGACCACTTGTTCATCTGTCCAATGGGCTCCGGCATGGACGAGATCGTCCTTTATGGCAAAAAAGGAGGTGACCCGGCGGTTTTCAAGGATCTGGGCCGAAGCGAGCATCCATCCGGCGTGGCAGATGGCGGCCACGATTT
>NZ_JBSPZA010000030.1:0-52611 GCF_053851535.1 Desulfoplanes sp. PS50
CTTGCCTCGCCCAGCGGACCGACCAATGGAAAGATTCTTCGTCCTTCCGACCAGACACGGCCCAACAGGATCGCGTTTGTCCAGTGCGCTGGTTCGCGGGATGAAAATCATCTTTCCTATTGTTCCTATATTTGTTGTATGGCCTCTCTCAAGCAGGCCGAATACGTTCTCGAGCAGTACCCCGATGCCGAAATCAGCATTTTTTACATCGACCTACGGACACCTGGACGTTACGAGAATTTTTCCAGAAAGGTCCTTGCACACGAAAGGGTCCACGCGGTCAAGGGTAAGGTTGCCGAGGTCAAGGAAGATGCTGGCAAGGTCTGGCTGACGGTTGAAGACGCTGTTGCCGGGAGCAAATCTACCGAAGGTTTTGACCTCGTAGTTCTTGCTACGGGCATGCAACCCAGCGTAGCAGGTCAGTCGCTCCCACTGGATCTTCCCCAGAATGATGAAGGATTTCTGGTCAGTGATGTAGAAAAAGGCATTTTTGTCGCAGGATGCGCCGGACGTCCCCTGGATGTCATGAAATCGGCACAGTCCGGTACAGCTGCGGCCATGAAAGCCATTCAGACGGTGAGAGGGAGGTAGTCAGATGGCCGAGAAAATCGGTGTATATTTTGATGGCGCAAGCATCGGGCAGTACCTTGATCTAGAGGCTCTGGCCGAAGGCGTTCGCGCTGCGTGGGGAAATCTTTGCCCTGTGGTGAAGGTTGTCCCGCACTTGGTTGGTAACGAAGGCAAGGCGCTGATTCAATCAGATATCGACGAAGGCCTTATTGATGCAGTCTGCGCATGCGGAACATCGCCTCGCGTAGATGGGGATTTTTTCAATTTTGGCCCATCGATTCTGGTCAACCGCGTCAATCTGCGTGAACAATGCGTGTTGTCCTATGAAGACCCTACCGGCAAGACACTTGTCCCTGGCGGTGATGTGCCTGAAGAGTTGATGGTCGTGGCCAGCGACTATGTGAACATGGGGGTGGTGAACCTTCAGAAGGCCGGCATTCCTGAAGCCCAAAACCTCGAGATTACCAAGAAGGTGCTTGTTCTCGGTGGCGGGTGGACCGGTCTGACCGCGGCCCTTGACATCGCTTCATCAGGTTACGATGTCGTTCTGGTTGAAAAACAGAGCGAACTCGGTGGGTATGCCAAGAAGATGTATAAAACCATTCCCATGAGTTTTCCCTACACCGCTTCCGAAGCAACCTCCGTCGATGCCAAGATTGCGGCTGTCGAGGAAAACGCCAAGATCACGGTCCTTACCGGAACAACTCTGACTAAATTGGCGGGAATGCCCGGTCAGTATACCGCGACCCTCAAGACGGGGAAAGACGAACAGGAAATTCCTGTTGGTTCGGTAGTCACCGCTACCGGATGGCTCCCCCAGGACACGAAATATCTTGAACCCTTTGGATACAAGGCCTCCAAGAATATCATCACCTCCATGGAATTCGAGGAGATGGCCAAGCAAGGGAAGATTGTCTGTCCGGCAAGTGGCAAGACCCCTGAGAGTGTTGTTTTTCTGCTCGGTTTTGGTGACAAGCTTGAACCCTTTGAGGCCGACGAAGAGGCTGCCAGGCAGGCTCGGCTCGCCGCTCTGGAGGCAGGAGAAGACGAAGAGGAAGTCAGCCCCGAGGGACGCAACTTCATCAAAAACGAAACCTGCAAGCATCTGCCCTATTCCTCGGAGATCACCTCGCTGACAGCCCTTAAACAGGCCAATTATGTCCGTGAATTCGCCCCGACCGCGGTCTCCTATGTGTTTTACGAGAACATGATGGTACCTGGGATCAACGAGCTTTATTACAAGGCCGCACAGAACGATCCCGGAATCATGCTTGCCAAGGGAACGGTTACCAGTGTCACTGATCCCGGAGATGGCTCTGTCATTGTCCTGATCAAGGATACCATTCTGGGCGAAAAGATCGAAATCCGGGCCGATATGGTCGTCCTGCCGACCGCCATGGTCCCCACAACGGCCATGGATTCGGTTATCAAGCTGCAGTACAGGCAGGGCCAGGCGTTTCCGGATCTGGATCTCTTTGATGGGTACTCTGATTCCAACTACATCTGTTTCCCCTATGAAACACGACGAACAGGGATCTATACAGCCGGTTGTGTGCGTCAGCCCATGACCCTGGCTACGGCCGAAGTCGATGCATCGGGTGCCGCTCTCAAGGCCATCCAATGTCTCGAATCATCCAACCGCGGCATGGCCGTTCATCCCCGTTCCGGTGACATGAGCTATCCCAAATTCAACATGCTCCGTTGTACCCAGTGTAAACGGTGTACTGAAGAATGTCCTTTTGGGGCGTTGGATGAGGATGCCAAGGGCAATCCCATGCCCAATGTTGCCAGGTGTCGTCGCTGCGGTACCTGCATGGGTGCATGTCCCGAGCGTGTCATCTCTTTCGATGATTACAACATCGACCAGATCGGTTCCATGATCAAGCAGATCAAGGTGCCTGACAAAATCGAAGAGGGCGGACCCCGCTTCATCGTTCTCGCCTGTGAAAACGATGCCTATCCGGCCATGGATATGGCTGCCATGCGCGGCAAGAAGTGGAGCCCGTATATCCGTGTCATTCCTGTTCGCTGTCTCGGTTCCGTGAACACCATCTGGATTGCCGATGCCATGTCCAAGGGGAATGACGGGTGTCTCCTGTTGGGCTGCAAATACGGTGAGAACTACCAGTGTCATTTCATGAAGGGCTCGGAATTGTGTAACCGGCGTATGGATAACGTTTCCGAGACACTTAAAAGCCTTGGTATCGAACCCGAACGTGTGGAGCAGGCCCAGGTTGCCATCGATGAATATGATAGAATTCCCGAAATGATCGATAATTTTGTGGAAAGGATGCTCAAGCTTGGACCCAACCCATTCAAGGGATACTAGGAGGAATGCTACTATGTCCAATGCGTTAAAGGTACAGCCCGATCTGCAGTTTGTTAAGGATCTGCAGGACGTGGGCGGAGAGGACGTCAAAAAATGCTACCAGTGCGCAACATGTAGCGTTGTCTGTCCTCTTTCTCCGGCCGACAATCCCTACCCCCGAAAAGAGATGATTTGGGCCCAGTGGGGAATGAAGGATCTGCTGGTCAACGATATCGATATCTGGCTCTGCCACCAGTGTGGAACCTGTTCCGAACAGTGTCCCCGTGGAGCCAAGCCGGGCGATATTCTGGCCGCTCTCAGGAATATGACCTACCGTACCCTGGTCAAGCCGGCTGCTATTGGCCGCTGGATGAGCAAGGGGATCTATTTGCCCCTTCTGCTTGCCTTCCCTGCCTTGATCTTCGGTATCATCTGGCTGATCCGCGCCGCCCAGCTCGGGACCTTCTTTCCCCTGGTCGACGGCAAGGTCGTTTATGGTGCGCTGTTTCCCGGCGATTTTACCATTGATCCGCTCTTTGGCCTGACCGCCTTAATGGTGATTATCACCTTTGCCGTGGGGATCACGAACCTGGTGCAGGGGTGGAACAAGACCGTCAAGAAGACCTTTGTGATCGGTTACAAGAAGCCGACCATCACTCAGGCGATCATTGATGTGGTCAAGAACGAGATTCTCAATCATGCCAAATGGAAGAAATGTGGTGATGAGCCAGCTGACGAGGACAAGTTCAAGGGGCATCTGACCCTGTTTTATGGATTTGTCTGCTGTGCCATTGTCACCAGTATTGTTGCCGCCGGACATTGGGGCGGGAAGCTGATCCACTTTATCGCTCCTATCGGTCATACGCCCATGCCCCTGTGGAGCCCGGTCAAAGTGCTGGCCAACGTGGGGGCGATTCTCCTGGTGATCGGTCTGACCCTGCTCACTCGTCGTCGGATGAATCTTGATCCCAAGACATCCAATTCGTCCTACTATGACTGGTATCTCCTCGGCGTTATCTGGGCTATTACCCTGACCGGTATCGGAGCCGAGGTCCTCAGGTTGGCAGGAGCTCCCGCGTTTCTGTGCTACTTCACCTATTATTTTCACCTCGTGGCTGTGTTCATGATGATCGCCTATCTGCCCTGGTCCAAGCTCGGGCATCTGGTGTACAGAACAGCAGCTCTGATTTATGCCCGTTATGTCGGTCGGTTGCCCATCGATGAAGAACTCGTCAAAAAAGATAACGTTTTTATCGTCTAATCATAAAGGAGGAGACCATGTCTGAAGCACGCAAAATTTTTCCCATAAATACATTCGTCGCTTGTCTTAAAGGTGAGGGCAAGGAAGCCAACAAGGAATCCCTGCACGATATGCTCAACTATATGACCGGAAAGGATGTTGATTCCGAATTCGAACCATTTGCCATTGCCTTGACCAAGGCATGGATCTACGAGCAGCACCCCGAACTGACCAACCTGAGCGCTTCCGGCCTGGCCGCTCTGGGCGAGAACGTTTCCGTGACCCCTCTGCCTGCATTGGCCGCTGCAGAGGCCTCGGGCATTTTCGAACAGCTTGCCGAGTACAGATCGACCATCGCTTCCAAGGATGCCACCATTGAAGAACTGCAGGGTGATCTCGAATCCAAGGATAGTAAAATCGCTGACTTGCAGAAACAGATCAAGGCCTATGAAGATGAGAAAAAGGGTCAGGCCGAAGAGCTGTTCATCACCTCTGAAAAGCGCATCGAAGAGTACACCAAAAAACTCGAAGAGCTTCTCAAGGAAGTGGACGAGGTCAAGAAAAACGGTGTGGTCGTTGCCGGCGTTGCCGCTGGTCCAGGTGCTGCAGCCCCTGCCGAACAGAAAGTTGATGAAGACTCGTTTGATTTCGGTGGTTCCAGCTTTGATGATGAAGACTGGTAGACCGATTTCGTCTTGCGTCTAACGCACACAAAAAAAGCCTGGGGGATTACCTCCAGGCTTTTTTTGTGCGAATGGCTTGTGGCGGAGATTGTGATTTTGTTTATTTTTTGCCGTGCCTAAGCAGATAGAAGCTCTTCCAGCTTGCTGTTTGAAATATGGACAAGCAGGGCAACCATGAGCAGCGATTGTGGATCAAAAAAGGTGACAGCCTGTAAAAAGAGATCTCAATCGTCTTCAATGGCAGAGAGTTCGAGCCATCGTTCATATAACACTTGGAGCTCTTCGTCGGTGGCTGCCAGCTTTTTACCCAGTTCGGCATACTGAGCTGGGTCAATTCCTTTTTGGGGATCAGGATTGGCGAGAAGGGTTTCAATGGCCGCCTTGTCTTCCTCAAGGGTATGTATCGCACTCGGGAGTTCAGCGAGTTCGTGCTTCTGTTTGAAACTCAACCTGGGCCGAGACGTTTGGGTGCGTACCGGTTTGGGCTGGGACTTTTTGACAGGTTGGTGCGAAGCGGGTTGCTCACGCCGGGATGCTGTCTGGGTCAGCCAGTCATCATAGCCGCCCACATACTCCTGAAGCCGTCCCTGTCCTTCAAAAACGATCAGGGACGTGGCGACATTGTTCAAGAAGGACCTGTCGTGACTGACAATGAGTACGGTGCCCGCATAGCTGACCAGAAGGGATTCCAGCAGTTCCAGGGTTTCCATGTCCAGGTCGTTGGTCGGTTCGTCAAGGACCAGGACATTGGAGGGTTTGGTGAACAATTTGGCCAGAAGAAGCCTGTTTCGTTCACCGCCGGAAAGCAGTGACGCCTGGGTATTGGCCCGTTCCGGGGTGAACAGGAAATCCTTGAGATATCCGATGACGTGTTTGGTCTGGCCATTGATGGTGACCACGTCGTTTCCCTCGGAAACATTGTCACGTACGGTCAGGTTGTCGTTAATGCCGAGGCGTAATTGGTCTGAATAGAGAATGTCCAGGCGTGTCCCGAGACGTACCTTTCCGGATGAGGGTTGCAATGTACCGAGAAGCAGTTTCAAAAGTGTTGTCTTGCCGGATCCGTTGGGTCCGAGAATGCCTATTTTGTCGCCACGGGTAATGATGGTCGAGAAATTATCGATAAGGGGCGAATCATCATGGCTGAAGCAGAGATCTTCCACCTGGGCAACGAGTTTGCCGGATTTTTCTGATTCCTGGGCAACCATATTGACCGTACCAAGGCGTTCTCGACGGTTGGCCCGTTGGGCCCGCAATTCCTTGAGGGCTCGAACCCTGCCTTCGTTTCGGGTTCGTCGTGCCTTGATCCCTTGACGTATCCATTGTTCCTCCTGGGCCAGTTTCTTGTCAAACCGTTCCCAGTCCTTTGTCTCGCTGTGAAGGAGTTCTTCTTTGCGTCGGAGAAAGGTGGGATAGTCGCAGGACCAGTCGTAGAGATTGCCTCGGTCGAGTTCGATGATCCGGTTGGCTACGTTGGAAAGCAGGTAGCGGTCATGGGTGATGAACAACAGGGCATGGGGATAGGAGGCCAGAAACTCTTCGAGCCAGGCGATGCTCTCGAGATCGAGGTGGTTGGTGGGTTCGTCAAGAAGCAGGAGATCGGGCTCGCTGACCAGGGCCAGGGCGAGAAGCACCTGACGCTTGAGACCGCCTGAAAGCGATTCGAAAGGAGCGTTTGGATCGAGTTTGAGTTTGGAGAGAATCAGTCTGATTTTTTGATCCAGGATCCAGCCATCACCGGCATCGATGCGTTCTTGAAGAAGGGTCAATCTGCGCAGAGAAGCATCTGATGGCTCGAGCCTGTTCATGGTGGAAGTCAGATGCATGTACTCGGCCAGAGCTTCGCCCGTCTCCTGGAGTCCCCTGGCAACAACCTCGAAGGTGCTTCCTGTGATATCCTGGGGAACGTCCTGGGGCAGATAGGCGATCGCAATCCCCTTTTGGCGAAAGATGTCACCTTGATCCGGCGGCAGCTCACCCTGAAGGATTTGCATCAATGTCGACTTGCCAACCCCGTTCCGGCCAAGCAGACCGATACGATCACTTGAATGGACAACGAGATCGATGGCGTTGAAAAGCGGGTGACTGCTATAGGAAAGTGAAACAGACTTAAGGCTGATAAGGGGCATAATTCGAATGTACCGGGACAGGGGTTGGATGTATCAGGCATGTTCTGCAGGGACAAACCGTGGTTTGTATCATCAGGCACAATCATGGGGGACATACCGGGGAGCGATCATGTTTGCAGGAGAGAGGATGTCGTCGAGTTGGGTCTTGGTCAGGTATCCTTTTTCCAGAACGATGTCGTAGACGGTTTTGTGGGTCAGCATTGCCTCATGCGCGATTTCCGTGGACTTTTCATACCCGATGTAGGGATTGAGGGCCGTGACGACACCGATGCTTTTTTCAACCATGGATCGACAGACATCCTGGTTCGCAGTGATGCCCCGAATACATTTATCGGCCAGGGTCATGCACCCGCGTCGAAGCATGTCCAGGGAGTTGAAAAGGTTGAAGGCAACAACCGGTTCCATGACATTGAGCTCGAGCTGCCCCGCTTCACAGGCCATGCTTATGGTGACATCACTTCCAATGACCTGAAAGGCGATCTGATTGACCACTTCCGGGATGATCGGATTGACCTTGCCGGGCATGATAGAGGATCCCGGAGCCATTCGGGGCAGATTGATTTCATTGAAACCACATCGCGGACCGGAAGAGAGCAGCCTCAAATCGTTACATATCTTGGAGAGCTTGACGGCAACGCGCTTGAGAACGCCGGAAAGCTGGACATAGGCACCGGTGTCCTGGGTGGCCTCGACCAGGTTGGGGGCAACGATCAGGGGCAGTCCGGTCATCACGGTCAATCGTTCGACAGCTTTCCGTGCGTAGGCGGGGTGGGCGTTCAAACCGGTACCAATGGCCGTCCCTCCGAGATTGACCTCTCTGACCAGGGATTGGGCCTCGTCGAGCCGGTGGATATCCTCACCAATCATGGTGGCATAAGAGGCGAATTCCTGTCCCAGCGTCATGGGAACCGCATCCTGAAGCTGGGTTCGACCCATCTTGATGATTTCGGAAAATACCTCTGCCTTGGCATTGAAGGCGGTTTTGAGGTATTTCATGGACTTCATCAGATCCCTGATCTTGAAGATGAGGGCTATGCGGATGGCCGTAGGATAGACGTCGTTGGTCGACTGGGACATGTTCACATGGGTATTGGGATGGATGCATGCATATTCACCCTTGCATCTGCCCACGATCTCAAGTCCTCGGTTGGCAATGACCTCGTTGGCGTTCATGTTTGTGGAGGTACCCGCCCCCCCCTGGATGGCATCGACCACGAAGTGTTGCAGATGCTTTCCGGCAAGAATTTCATCGCACGCACTGACAATCCCTTGCATGGGCTCTGTTTCCAGAAGTCCGAGCTCGTGATTGGTCTGGGCTGCTGCTTTTTTGATAA
Organism: Desulfoplanes sp. PS50; assembly: GCF_053851535.1. NCBI lineage: Bacteria > Pseudomonadati > Thermodesulfobacteriota > Desulfovibrionia > Desulfovibrionales > Desulfoplanaceae > Desulfoplanes > Desulfoplanes sp. PS50. Next base: position 8,265 of record NZ_JBSPZA010000030.1, read on the forward strand.
AGGCCAGGGCACGGATGAGCATGGGGTAGTGAGAAATGGGAATGCGGGAGATGCGAAAATTCTGAAGGGCTCGGTGAGTTTGGGCGCCGTATAGGACGTCGTCAGGGACATCGATATCTCCGATGCAGTCGTGCTCATGGCGTGTCATGGGTATATTCCTGGGGGTAAGGGGAGAGAAAAAGGAGGTTTGCCCGGATGAATCGCAGGTCGACAGATTGGTGAGGAAACGTCAAGACCGGGCAGATGCAATCATCGTATTGCCTACAGGAGAGCACCAAGAGTGATCGTATGCGATCAACCCTTGCCGGTCATGGCCTGGATGTAGTCTGCATGCCGCTTTGCATACGGAGGATGGTTGAAAAAGGCTGAACCGGAAACCAGAATGTCCGCACCCAGAGCGATCAGGTCCCCGGCGTTGTCGAGATTCACTCCGCCATCGACCTGGATGAGGGTCTCTGCGCCGGACTGCTTGATCATGGCGGACAATTCCCTGATTTTGGTCCGTGAAAACGGGATGAACGATTGTCCTCCAAACCCCGGATTCACCGACATGACAAGGACCATGTCAAGCTGAGGAAGAAGGTAGGATACTGCATCAAGGGGAGTGGCCGGGTTGAGAGCGACTCCGCATTGGCATCCCAACCTGCGTATTTCGCTCACGGTCCGTTCCAGGTGAACCGTGGCCTCTGCGTGAACACAGATAAGATCTGCTCCGGCATCGACAAATGCATCGATATATCGCTCGGGACGTTCGATCATCAAATGAACGTCGAAAAACAGTTTGGACGTGCTCCTCAGTGCCTTGATGACCGGCGGGCCAAAGGTGATATTGGGGACGAAAAGACCGTCCATGACATCCCAATGGACCCATTTGAGACCGGCCTCTTCAAGAAGCGCGAGCTCGCCTTGAAGATTGCCGAAATCCGAGGACAGCAGTGACGGAGAGAGAATGGGCGTGGTGTGGGTCATGATTTGTTCTCATCGGTCATGGCAAAATCGACCTTGATTTTAAACAGTTTTTCCGCAGGCAGGTTCAAAATCGGAATGCCTGTTTGCTCGGTAATCGCGGCAAGGGTCCGGGCGACCTCGTCCCTGGAGGGACCAATCATGGTAAACCAGAGATTCAGGTCATGATCGCGCAGATAGTGATGGGTCACCCCAGGATGGGCATTCACTTTTTCAACGAAGGTGTCCATGGCTGTTTCAGGAACCTTGGCCGCACACAGGGTGGAGTGCCAGCCCAGTCGTTTGGACTGGAAATTGGCACCGATCCTCCGGATGACCCCCTGCTCTTCAAGTGCCTGCACTCGGGCGAGTACCTCGTTTTCATCAAGTCCAACCTGGGTGCCGATGTCGGCGTACGGATGGCTGGATATCGGGAAATTCGACTGAATGATGCCGAGAATGGCTTTGTCTGTGGTGTCCAAGGGCATTCTCCTATTGATCTGCTGTGCGAAGAGCTTGAGGAACATAGGTGCACAAAGGTTCTTCATCAAGATAATTGCCCTTCATGGTATGGGCCCTGGCCCGACAGCCACCGCAAACCTTGTGATACTCGCAGACGCCGCATTTTCCTTCATATTGGGATTGATCCCTAAGGGCCACAAACTGGGGGGACTGTGCCCAGATCTCGGGGAACCGGGCCGTTTTGATCTGACCGCAATCAAGTTCAAGAAATCCACACGGCTGGACCTGACCGGTGTGGGAGATAAAACAAAACCCGGTTCCGCCCAGACAGCCCCGGGTCATGGCGTCCAGTCCGAAGTTATCCATATTGACCTTGATCCCTTCTTCCCTGGCCCGTTGACGCATGATCCGGTAATAATGGGGGGCACAGGTGGCCTTGAGATGCATGGCTGTGGTCTTGCGGAAATCATAGAACCAATTGAGGACTTCCTCGTATTCTTCCGCGTTGATTATCTCATTTCTGATTTCGTCGCCCCTGCCCGTGGGCACAAGGAGAAAGATATGCCAGGCAGCGGCCCCGATGTCTTCGGCCAGATGAAAGACCTCCTTGAAGAAGGGCATATTGTGTTTGGTAACCGTGGTGTTGATCTGAAATTCCACACCAGCCTTCTTGAGCTCTTCGATCCCTGCAAGAGAGGCATCAAAGGCCCCTGGAACCCCGCGGAAATCGTCGTGGGATGCGGCATCCGGGCCATCAATGGAAATGCTGCACCGTTGAATCCCGGATTCCTTGATCTTGGCAGCCATGGTCGCATCGATACGTGTCCCATTGGTGCCCATGACACAGCGGAGTCCCTTGGACCTGGCATAGGGGATGAGCTCAAAGATGTCCTTGCGCATCAAAGGCTCTCCCCCGGTGAAAATGATGACCGGGTTGCCGGTTTCCGGAAAGGTGTCGATCAGGGCCTTGGCCTCGTCGGTAGTAAGCTCGCCGGGATAGGGCTCTTCATGGGCCTCGGCCCGACAATGCTGGCAGGCAAGATTGCAGGATCGGGTGATCTCCCAGGCAATGAGGCGCAGGGGAGGGGTTTCGGCGTCATGGGGGGCGTGGTGTGATGGATGCATGAATTTTCTGGGTAAAAAAGGTGAATAGACCGATGTTTGACGCAAGGATCACGGTGACGGTCGATAATCGAGCTATTTAAGCCAATTGAGAACGTCCTCGGTGAAGTAGGTCAGGATCAGGTCGGCTCCGGCACGTTTGATGGACGTAAGGGTTTCCATGACGATCTTTTGTTCGTCGATCCACCCCATCTGGGCCCCGGCCTTGATCATGCTGTACTCGCCACTGACCTGATAGGCGGCCGTGGGGACATCGAAACCATCCCGTATCCGGCGGAGAACATCCAGATAGGGCAGGGCCGGTTTGACCATGATGATGTCTGCCCCTTCCTCGATGTCCGCCTGGGCCTCGCACATGGCCTGACGAAGATTGGCCGGGTCCATCTGGTAGGACTTGCGGTCGCCAAATGCCGGAGCGGATTCCGCAGCCTCCCGGAAGGGTCCGTAAAAGGCAGAGGCGGATTTCACGGCATAGGACATGATGGGGAGTTCCTGGTAGGCAGCATCGTCAAGAGCCTGTCGGATGGCCTGAATCCGTCCGTCCATCATGTCTGACGGCGCAACCATGTCCGCACCGGCTCGGGCATGCGACAGGGCGGTTAGGGTCAGATAGTCCAGGGTGATGTCGTTTTGGACATACTGGTCCTTGAGGATCCCGCAATGGCCGTGGGAGGTGAACTCACACATGCACACGTCGGTGATGACCACAAGATCGGGAAACCTAGTTTTGAGCCTTCGTACCGCTTCCTGGACAATGCCTGTGTCCGCATAGGCCTGGCTGCCCATGGGATCCTTTTCTGCAGGGATACCGAAAAGAATCAGGGCACGCAGTCCGCAGTCCACGGCCTGAGCCACGCGTTCTTCCAATCGGTGCAGGCTGTACTGGTATTGTCCCGGCATGGATGCGATAGGCTGGGAAAAGGCGGTATCCTCGGTTTCAACAACAAAATACGGTTGGATGAGGTCCTGGGGTCTGATTTCGGTCTCCCGGATCAGGTCCCGAAGGGCCTGTGTCCGGCGGAGACGTCGACCCCTATAGAATGGAGGGTTCATGAGAGATATCCTTTGGGTAGGTGACCGAAAAATTTACAGTCCTATTTCTTCATCCGTGAGGTAGCAGGCCGGATCGGGTGCCCAGACATCGCCGTAAAAGGCCTCGGCACGGGCCCGAAAATTGCCCCCGCAGATGGGCAGGTACCTGCACTTGCTGCATCGCCCGGTGACATGGTTTTTTTTGTCTTTGAGTTTGTGCAGCAATTCAATGTTCGGATCGGTCCAGACCTCGGAAAAGGGACGTTCCAGAACGTTGCCAAAGGTGTGGTTGCGCCAGAACTGATCGGCATGGACACGGCCGTCCCAGGAGATACATCCGATCCCCCGTCCGGAGTTGTTGCCTTCGTTGAACTGCAACAGTTCCAGAACCTCTGCGGCTCGCTTGGGATTCTCCTTGAGCAGGCGCAGATAAACCAGGGGACCGTCAGCATGGTTGTCAACGGTCAGGACTTCCTTGGGATGGCCGGCCTCGAAAAGATCCCTGGTCAGGTCCATGATCTGATGCACGGTGGCCCGGGTCTGTTCGTGATTCTGATCCTCTTCGATCATGGCTGAACCGCGGCCCGAATAGACCAGATGATAGAGGCAGAGGCGGGGAACCTCCATCTCCTTGAGAACCTGGAAAACCTTGGGCACTTCCTGGGCGTTCTTGCCGAAGATGGTGAACCGCAGGCCGACCTTGAGTCCTTCGGCCTGGCAGTTCTCGACACCCTGCAAGGCCTTCTTGTAGGCTCCGGGGACGCCCCGAAATCTGTCATGCACATCCTCGCCGCCGTCCAAAGAAATGCCCACATAGGAAAGTCCGACATCTTTGAGTTCCTTGGCCATCCTCTTGGTGATCAGGGTGCCGTTGGTGGAGATGACAGCCCGCATGCCCTTGGAAACCGCGTAGTTGGCAAGCTCGGGAAGATCTTTACGGATGGTCGGTTCTCCCCCTGAAAACAGGATGACCGGAGAGCCGAATTGCGCCAGATCGTCAATGATCACCTTGGCCTGAGTCGTATCAATAGGGTCTGCGCCGTTTGGATCGATGGCCTGGGCGTAACAATGCTCGCATTTGAGATTGCATCGCTGGGTCATGTTCCAGACCACAACGGGCTTCTTGTCTTTGGAGAATTGGAGCAGATTTGAGGGAAGTTGTTTGGAATCCCGTCCGTAGCGCAATGCGTCGGAGGGTTCGATGTTTTCGCAATAAAGTTTTGATATACCGATCATGAATGCCTCGTGGTTAAAACGCTGGGGATGATGTTATCGAGGCCAAGATGTCTGTTACCCGACGTGTGGCCCGCTTTGTAATGTGGTTTGAGAAAAAAAGAATGCATAGTCTTCTAATAGGGCGTGCGTCAAATTGAAACCCTTTGAGGAAAAAATAAAAAAATAAATTTTTTCAGTGGTTAACGTTTTTTTGTTTCACTGAATTCTTTCTGTGGGTGGCGATGCAGCACCCATAGCCTCCAGAAGTTGTTGTCGCGAAAAGATCAAATTTTTTTTGAGCTCCATCCGTTTTTCACAAGAGAGTTTTTTAAACGATCGTTTCTCCACAAGAACCTGGAGGTGTTTGATCTCCTGTTCCAATCTGGAGAGCTTGACCCCGAGGTCGTGATCTCCGGGGCGAATTTTTTCTACCAGTTGGGCGAGCTCAAGGATTTCCGTTGTGAGCACGGTAAAGGATTCAGGGGCGATTTCCCGTCTTTTGGCCCGAAGGGCCGATAGTTGAGCCCATTTGTTTCGGAGATAGTTGAGCATGGATTCCTCGCTCAAACCGTATGTCGACAGTCGCGACGGAAATACTAGCCTGTTGTGCCTGTGGACATTGATCCGACAATAAGCACGGCCAGGATCAGAAGTGCCATGACCATGACCGGAAGGAGCATGGCCAGGACAACTTTGGTCGTAGTTGTCTTGTGGATGTATTTGTATCCGAAAAAGGTGGTGACCATGGTCCAAAGCGCTCCGACAAGGGGGCCGACAAGGGGAAACACGGCCAGAACCATGGGGGCGCTCCCATAGGTGACCGCCTTGAATGTGCCGACAAAACCCTGGCTGGCGGCTCGAAAGATATGCAGACAGAGGTGATTGAGACCGACGACAAAGAAAAGCATCATTGTCAGCAGGATGGGATAAAAAATCAGGATAAGCGCCGAACCCATCCCTATCATGCCCAGTCCCAGGGCCGCCTCTCCGGCACTTTCTCCCATCATGGGGATCACCCCTGTCATCTGCCAGAAAAATTGGGCCAGGGCCTGAACCTCGGCGATGAGCAGGTAAAAGACAAGGGTCTTCCCGATCCCCGGTGTAAAAGCCGTATCCCGAAAAAAACGGATCGGATGGAGCATGACCTGCTTGAGGGTTTCTATGAATCCCGGGAAGAAACCAACCTCATCCAGGTGTTCCCAGGGGGCCCCTTGGGGGCCCTGTTCGTTTGGCGCCGATTGTTCGCGCTGATTGTGTTCTTCAGTGGATCCAGGCAGGGGGGCGGCCTCTTTGGAAGAATTCATGGCCGAAAGGGAATCCCATATGTCTTCCTGGCGGGAATCCGCGGAATGGTCCGACGGAGTTGTCGTATCCACCGGGTCATTTAGCTCGGGAATGTTTCTGAACTGGAAACGGTGTCCACATTTGGGGCAGGTGGCTATCTTGGTCTTTGGGGGGATTTTTTCTTCAGGCACTTCGCGGGAAAAAGAGCATGCCGGACAAACAATCTTCATGGGTTACCTCGTACAGTCGTGGTTCGCTTGTTGATCGAATGGATCATCAGGAGTCAAGCGAGAGGAACTGTTTTATACATTTCATCTGTGCCTTGATAAATAATGGTCGATGTCGACTTCCTGACCATAATCATAGAAAGGGAGATTGAAAAGAGGTAATTCAGCGGGCCCCTGTCCGACACGGCATGCAGTGCATGCCGTGTCGGACAGGGATGGGGTGATGCGGATCAGTACGCCATGGCCTGACTGGACGGGGCAGATTGCTGACCGGGCTTGAAACCCGGAAGGATTTCGGCGAATGCCGTGCGGAATTCAGAAAGAATGTGAATGACCTCATCAATGAGCTCTATATCGAGCTTGATATTGGCCTTGAGTAATCGTGCATTGCAATACGCATACATGGTGTGGAGATTCTTGGCCAGTTCGCCTCCCTGTTTGGCGTTCAGGGAACTATCCAATTCCGCTATGATATCGAGGGACTTGGAGATAAGGATTCCCTTTTGGGCCATGTCCTGTTCTTTGATTTTGATTTTGGCCCGGTTCAGAAACTTGATGGCTGCATCATAGAGCATGATGACCAATTCTTCCTGCGAGGTCGTGGTAACCTGGGTCTTGAGATAGGCCTGTGCTGCATTGTGGTGCATAAGTTACTCCTTAATCAGACGAGCTCAGTTGCTTGAGCTGCGTGGTGAGCATTTCCTGAATATTGCTGTAGTAGCCAAGGGTCGACTCGAGACGTGCGAATCGGTCGCGCAGGTCCCGTTCGTATTCCTGGAGACGTTCCTGCTCCTTGGTCATTTTGTCTTCAAGGCTTTCAATGGTTTCCTGATAACTGTCCTCAAGGATGGACAGGGAACCTGACGAAGAATTGGTGATCTGGTCGAGCAGAGTGGAAAGCTCGGATGTCTTGCCTTCCTTGATCCGCAGCGTGCCTTCATGGGTTCCGTCTGTCAGGTCGTTGACGGTGATGGCCAGACCTTTGGACGGCCCCTTCAATGAGGTCAGGGTGTTTTCGGATTTACCCGAGGAACCCCCTGCGTAATCATAGGTGGTTCCGTCAATGGTTGCCGAGGTAATCTCCCCACCGGTGACCGTATAGGAAATGTCATAGATTCCGGACTGGGTTGTCCCGGAAATGGAAGACAGGTAGCTGAAGGCCGAGGTATTCACTTCAGGAATCTGATTCGCACTGAAGATTTCCATGACCGCCTCGGGGTCTTCTTCCAACGCCTTGTCCAGGGATGCCTCGTCCAGTACAAGAAGACCAAATGTCGCCGAACCCTCGGTGGTGTCGGTGGTCAGCCCTATGGACAGGGCATCACTGCCGAAAATCTGATTTCCCACCAGGGTACTGATGGGATCATCGTTGGGATCAAAACCGATTCCTCTCGACGTCAACACGCTCTTGATGTTGCTTGCCATGGACTCGATGGTATAGCTGCCTGTGAACAGAGAGCTGGAATTGTCGCTTGTGTCGATTTTTGTCAGAGACTGGATTTTGGCCAGGACCTCATTGACCTGATCGACAAATCCCGTGATTTTTTCCTTGATGGCCGTAGTGTCCGTGTCGGTGGATACGGTAATCGTTTCTCCGGAACCGGTTGTCTGCTTCAGGTTCAGGGTCAGTCCGGTGATCACGTCATCGATGGCATTGGAGCTGCGTTCGATATATGTACCATCGAGCGGCCATCCATCCACCTTGATCCGGGCATTCTGAGCCACCTGAGTCTCGTCGAATCCGCCGGTCAGGGATGTCAATGTCGTGGTCGTGGATACCGCCACACCGTAGTCCGCTCCCTGATCCATGCCCCGAAGTTGGAGATGATAGCCATCGGTCGTGCCGTCATTGATGATGGCTGCCTTGATGCCCGGATTGTCGGGATCGTCGTTGATCATCTTGACCAGGGCATTGAGGGATGTGCCCGACGAAATCGTTTGGGAGATCGTTTTCCCGTTGTATGTGTACTCGAAGGTTTCGTCAGATCCGGTCTCGTTGACACTGGCACTTTCCGAAGCAAATCCCTGCGCACTCATGAGGATGTTGTTCTGGGCAAGCTGGTTGATCTCAATGGCATGGGAACCCGATTCCGCATCCACCCCGGCCGTTGCCGTGAGCGATGCTGGATCCGACGATGTCGAGCTTTTGACCATGAATTCTGTCGGAGTGTCCATGCCCGCCAGGGTCGTGTTCAGGGAAAGGGCTGTGGTATTGAGCTCCTGGACAGCCGAGATCTTGGTCTCCCAGGCCTTGTAATTATCGGCCATATTGCTCAGGGATTTGGTTTCCACCTCCATGAGCTGGGTGATCATGGAGTCGAAATCCGTGCCTGAGCCAAGTCCGGTAAAATGGATCGATCCCGATGAGTAGGATGAACTGATCAGATTGGTATAATCATCGGCCATGACGTAGTCCTTGGTTCAATGGGTGCCAAAAAAATGTCGGAGCGAAGAAGGGGTTTGCGAGCTCGCTTGTTGTGAAATGTATCATTGGGATGCACAAAAGTGCCATGTGCGCAGGTTGCAACCACCACGAAGGTGCCCGGAACGAACCTCATCCTGAGTTTTCGTCTGCAACCATGTTTACCCCGGATTGGTGAGTAAGGCAATGACAGGGGCTGATCGTTGATCAATAAAGCAGGCAATTATTCAAGTGAGTTTTAAATAGACTCAGAAGCAAAAAGTTTAGATAGATTATATAGTTCGAGCCGTTAGAATGCACATCTGCAATTGCTACGATTCAGCCCTTACTGTTTGGATTTGCCTGGGCAGAGCAGACTACTCAAGGAACTCCATTTCGTCCTGAAAATGTACTGACTTAAAAGCAAGATCCAGGCCGTTTCAAATAAAAAAGGAGGCCCGGCCGTTTAGGCCCGGCCTCCTTAGGCTCATTGTTGCGTAGTGGATTAACCCTGGATGAGCTGCAGAGCCATTCTGGGCAGGGAGTTGGCCTGAGAGAGCATGGCCACTGCCGACTGGGTCTTGATCTGCTGCCTGGTGAACTCGGTCATTTCAGAGGCAACGTCCACATCCGAGACGCGGGATTCGGCTGCCTGGACATTTTCGGCCTGGATGGTCAGGTTGGCAACCGTGGCGCTGAGCCGGTTCTGCAGAGAACCGAGGTTCGCCCGGATGTTATCCTTGGAGGTAATGGCTGCGTTCAGGGCTTCCAAAGCCTTGGCAGCCGCGTCCTGGGTGGAGATGGTCCGTCCGGCAGCGCCCGTAGCGGCTCCACTGCCAAGTCCCAGGGCAGACGCCGTGGCCGTCCCGATCTTGATGCTGTAATAATCTTCGGCGGAATCGTTACCTGTTCCAAAATGGACCCGCAACGCACCCGTGCCCGCCGAAATATCGGTGTCAGCGGAAAGGTTGCCGTTAAGCAGATAGATCCCGTTGAAGTCGGTAGCGTTGGCGATTCGGGTGATCTCCGAGGCCATGGCCTGGTATTCCGAGTTGATGATGGCACGCTGGGAAGAGGTATAGGTACCGGTGGCGGCCTGCTCGGCGAGTTCCTTCATGCGGATGAGCTTTTCATCGATAACCCCGAGGGCGCCGTCAGCCGTCTGGATCATGGAGATGGCATCGTTGGCGTTTCGAACTCCCTGGTTCAGGGTGGAGATGTCCGAGCGCATGAGTTCTCGAATGGCCAGACCTGCGGCATCGTCGGCAGCGGAGTTGATACGCAGACCGGACGAAAGACGGTTGGTGGATGTTCCCAGGGCGTTGTACGCATTTCCCAGGTTCCGCATCGTGGTGTTAGCCATGCTGTTGTGATTGATGTAAAGGGCCATAGTTTCCTCCTTGAAGGGTTAGCGGCATCCTTGCCTTGATATTTTTTGTTGTACTTACTTAATCGTCTGTCAGGGGATAAACTTTAGGGGAAAACGAAAAAAAGATGGATTTGCCTGTATGACAAAAATTACCTCAAGGGAGGCGAGACGTGGGGAAGAATCAGGACGTCTTGGCAGAGGGGTGTCGGATTTGTATGACATGCATCAGAAATGATGAATGAAAACATTTCAGATAGATGGGCAGGAAGAGCGGGGGTGTTACAAGATGATCGGAATACAAAAGGAGCAGCAGAGACATCTATTCTGGAGAAGGAATGCGCTCCAGGGCTTCTTCAAGTGAGATGCCCCGTTTTTTGGCAATGGCCGCCAAATTGTCTTCAGCGTCTGAGGCCCTGATGTAAAGCGGGTGCACGGGGGCGTGGGCAAAGCCGGCTTTCAGCGCTGCCTGAAGAAGTGCTTCGGGACACAACATGCCGCGTTTGGTCACCTTGACGGTGGAGGAGGAAAGCCTGGAGCTAAAAAAACTGTGGTTTTTGGTGATTCCGCTTCCGCCAACCAGTACCTCTCCTGGTCTTGCGCACAGTATTTCAGCTGCGCAGTCGTGATGACAAACCCTGGGAGGGCCCAGAGGGTTTGTGTCGGGCATGGAGAAACCCTGCATGTACACCTGGTTCTTGCGGGCATAGGTCATGATCCAGGCTTCATCGTGCCACTGGGCCATGAGGTCCTGGGCCAGAAGCGGCAGATAGTCGAGACCGGCCAAGGGGATACCCGATGCCTGGGACAGACCTTCCATGGTCGCCAGGACCACACGTATCCCGGTAAAGCTCCCCGGACCCCGCGTACAGGCGATCCCCCGGCAATCGTTCAGTGTCATGTTCAATCGGGTGAGTCCTTCGTCGATCAGCACAAGGAGAAATCTCATGGTTCTGCCCGGGCCTTTGATTCCCGAGTGGAACAACACACCTGTTTCGTCACCGATGACAACCTGAAGAAGTTCTTCGGTACCGTTTATGGCCAGAATGGGTTGGGTTTGCATGTCAATTAAAAGAGCGCCAGATGTCGTTGAAAATGGCAAGGCCCATCAAGGCCAGAAGAAAGGCGAGCCCCAGGCGGGTAGTGATATTTTGCAGTTTTTCATCCAGGGGGCGCTTGCGGATCCATTCGATGGCGCAAAAAAGAATGTGCCCTCCATCCAGAACCGGAATGGGCAAAAGATTGAGTAAGCCCAGATTGATGCTGATCAAGGCGGTAATGGCCAAAAGGTTGACCACTCCTTCATGGGCCTGCTGGCCGACCATCTGGGCGATCATGATCGGACCGCCGATGTTGTCCAGGGGAACGACCCGTTCGATCAGTTTGACGATTCCCTGAAAGGTCAGTTTGGACAAGGCCCAGGTCTGGGTCGCTCCGGCGAGAGCAGCCTCGAAAAGGGAAAGATCGATGGTCGTTGTCTCACCCTCGGCAATGATCCCGACCATGGGAACCTGTTTGGTTTCTCCAAAGATATTTTTTCGTTCCTGAAGATGCGGGGTGACCCGGAGTGAAAGCAGCTCATTGTCGCGATCAATTGAAAGCAGAAGGGTTGCCCCCTCACTCGTACGAATGGCCTCGGAAAGATCCTGCCAATAGGTCGTGGGGATACCGTTCACGGCAGTGACCACGTCTCCGGCCCTGATTCCGGCAGTCTGGGCAGGACTCTCATCCTGGACTTCGCCGATACGGGGAAGCAACTCGGTCTGTCCCTGGGCCAGGAAAATGCCCCAGTAGATGAACCAGGCCAAGAGAAAATTAAAGACAGGACCGGCTGCGACCACGAGCATGCGCTGCCAGGGGGGACGCTGGGCAAAACTTTGTTCAGGAGCGAAGCCTTCCGGCACCTCGTCATCCCGGTTTTCTCCGACTAATTGGACATATCCACCCAGAGGGATGGCAGAAAGTCGATACTCGGTCTGCCCCCAGGTTCTTTTCCATAGCCTGGGACCAAATCCCAGGGAAAAGGCCTTGACCCCGATATCCATGGACCGGGCTGTCAAAAAGTGGCCGAGTTCGTGGAAGAAGATCAGGGCCCCAAGGACAAGAATAATGGCTAAGGTACTCAGGATCATATGAATGGTTCCGGTGTTGGATGAATGAAGGGTTTAACCGGAAAAACCGGAGGTGGTGGTGATACAGATCTGGGCAAAGGCCCTGGTCGCCGTATCCAGGTCAAGGATTTCGTCCATCGATTCAACGGATTGGGGTTTGTGCTGATCAAGAGCAGCTTCCACCAATGCTGGAATGCCCAAGAAGGGTATCCGGCGGTCCAAAAATGCCTGGACCGCTACTTCATTGGCTGCGTTGAGAACCACGGGATAGCTTGGACCCGCTGTCAAAGACTGAAAGGCGAGATCGAGACAGGGGAACATGTCCCGGCGGGGTTTTTCAAAATCAAGGGTTCCTATGGAGGCAAAATCCAGAGGCTCGAGGTCGTGCTTGACCCGCTCGGGATAGGTCAGACAATACCCGATGGGTATTTTCATGTCCGGAACCCCCAGATGGGCCAGGATGGAGCCATCCTTATACTCGACCATTGAGTGGATGATGCTCTGGGGATGGACAACGACTTCGATGGTTTCGAGTCCGGTTCCGAAAAGATGGAAGGCCTCGATGACCTCCAGGCCCTTGTTCATCAGTGTGGCCGAATCAATGCTGATCTTGGCGCCCATGGACCAGTTGGGGTGATCCAGGGCCTGTTCGGGAGTGACTTTGTGCAAAAAATCCGCAGACCTGGTCCTGAAGGGTCCGCCTGAGGCCGTGAGCAGGATGCGACGTGTTTGTGTGGGTTCATGACCGGCAAGGGCCTGAAAGATGGCATTGTGTTCCGAATCAACCGGAAGGATGACGCCTCCATTTTTCAGGCAGGCCGTTCTGATCAGGTGGCCTCCGAGAACAAGAGATTCCTTGTTTGCCAGGCAGAGCACCTTGCCGGACTCGGCGGCCGCGAGGGTGGCTGCCAGGCCAGCGGCTCCGACCTGAGCGGACAGAATCATGTCCGCATTCGGATCCTGGGCCATGGCCACATACCCCTGCTGCCCCACGACGATATCAGGGGAATAATCCTTAGGGAGTAATGCGTTGAGCTCCTCGGCCACCTCTGTGGTGAGAACCCCGAGCACGGGCGGACGGAACATGAGGAGGGCCTGTTTGGCCAGAAGCGACGCATTTCTGGCCCCGGCAAGGCCAGTGACCTGAAAGCGCTCGGGATGACGTTCAATGACCGTGATGGCGTTGGTTCCTATGGATCCTGTGCTGCCCAGGATGGTTACCTTGCGTGGTCCTGAAACGAGATGGGCAGGAAGAGAGAGGGATGAGATATAGGCCATAGTGACTCGATACGGTTACGCTGCCTCGGAAACGGGCAGTGAAGTGAATGCCTGGAAAGGAATCAGAAAAAGGTGATTGCTTCTCGGGTCAGCATGTAGACGGGCAGGGCGAACAAGAGACTATCGATGCGATCCATGATGCCTCCGTGGCCGGGCAGGATATGCCCTGAATCCTTGACGCCGGACGAGCGTTTGAGGGCGGATTCGAAGAAATCACCGAATTGGGCTGCAACATTGAGCAGGAGGCCCAGGAAAATGAAGCTCCACCAGGGCGATGTTCCCCAAACGATTCCTATAAGCAGGCAGCAGAGGGTGGTCAATCCCATTCCCCCGAAACTCCCGGCCCATGTCTTCTTGGGGCTTATCGTCGGCCAAATTTTGGCACTACCCCACAGTCGTCCACTGTAGAATCCTCCGGTGTCAGTGGCAAAGGTGCATACCAGGACAAGCATGATTTCAACAGGAGCAAGAAAACGGAAGAATTGGAGCATGACAGGCAGGTAAACAATTCCGGCCAGTAACAGGGACAGGTCTGCAAAGGATGCCTGTGAAGGGTTTTTATCATAGGATCGTAAAAAGGATCCCGAAAGGATGAGAAAGATTCCGGCCACTGCCAGAGGGGCAAATCGGACAAGTGTGGGAGTGAAGGCGATACTCACCATCCCGGTGAAAAGCAGTCCCTGAATGAAATACGCGTTCTTTTGACGGTTGTGCCAGAACATCGAGCAATATTCAAAAAGCCCTAATCCGCTGACTACGAAGAGACCGGTGGCCATGATGATGTCGCTTTGAAAGACAATCCAGACAATGAATGGGACGAGAACAAGCGCAGTGGCAATGCGTTGTTGATGGGAGGAGAGGGTCATGTCCTGTGATCTCCCTCGCCAGTAGCCCCGAATCGACGGTTTCGGTTGGCAAATTCTTCCAAGGCGTGGCGAAAATGCTGTGGTTTGAAATCGGGCCAGAGAATATCCGTGAAATAGAGTTCGCTGTAGGCAGCCTGGAAGAGAAGATAATTACTCAGGCGTAATTCCCCACTCGTTCTGATGATCAGATCAGGATCTGGCTGACCGGCCGTGTACAAATGATCCTTGAAACAGGACTCGGTAATTTTTTCAATCGGGGTGTTCGAAGCGATCAGTGCGCGGGTCGCGCGCAGGATTTCTTCCCGGCCCGAGTAATTCAGGGCGAGATTGAGAATCATCTCCCTGCAATTCCTGGTTTTTTCGCAGGTTCTCTTGACAATCTGCCGGGCCATCAAGGGAAGATCGCCAATATCCCCCAGAATCGTGAGGCGGATCGACTGATCGAGAAGGCTTGGGGTGTTTTTGGTCAGATAGTCTGCAAGGAGGTCGAAGAGAAAGCCGACTTCTTGCTTGGGGCGTGACCAGTTTTCCCTGGAAAATGTGTACAGGGTCAGGTGACGGATGCCGATGGTCCGGGCTTCTGTGACGATGTCGTGCGCTGTGTTCGCGCCGGCTCGATGGCCGGCGCTTCGATCCAGACCTTGCTGTTTCGCCCACCGTCCGTTGCCGTCCATGATAATGGCTACATGTTCGGGTAAACGTGAGGTATCCAGTTTAGATCTCCATTATCTCTTTTTCCTTGGTTTCCAGGAGATCGTCTGCCAACTTGACGAAATCATCGGTGATTTTCTGCACTTCATCCTGTCCCCGATGCATTTCGTCCTCGTTGATTTCCTTGTCGTTTTTTTGATTTTTCAGGAGGTCGTTCATCTCCCTGCGGACGTTTCGCATGGCAACCCGGGCCTCTTCGGTATATTTTTTGGCCATTTTGACCAGATCTTTACGCCGCTCTTCCGTGAGGGCGGGAATAGCTATGCGAATGGTCGAGCCGTCATTGACGGGATTGAGACCGAGATCGGATTTGAGAATGGCCTTTTCCACACTGCTGAACCCGTTGCGATCCCATGGCTGTATGGCGATGGTCCGGCTGTCGGGAATGGAAATGGATGCAAGCTGATTGATAGGCGTGAGCGTACCATAATAATCGACCTTGATATTCTCCACCAGGGAGGTGGATGCTCTTCCTGTGCGCAACCTTCCAAACTCCCGCGCCAGATTGTCCAATGCTTTTTGCATGCGGGTTTTGCATTCTTCGTACAGAGCTTCCATACTATTCTCCTTGCACTCGTGTTCCAACGGTTTCACCCATAACGACTCGTTTAATGTTGCCCTCGCAAAAAAGATTGAAAACTTCAATGGGCAGCCGGTTGTCCATGCACAGAGAAATGGCTGCAGAATCCATGACCTTGAGTTTCTTCTGCAGCACCTCGATATAGCTGAGGGTCTTGTACATGGTGGCGTTTGCATCCTTTTCCGGATCACTGTCGTACACCCCATTGACCCGGGTAGCCTTGAAGATGGCATTGGTTTTCAGTTCCAGGGCCCGAATGACTGCGGCAGTGTCCGTCGTAAAATAGGGAATGCCTGTGCCTGCCGCGCAGATGACCACCCTTCCCTTTTCCAGATGTCTGATGGCGCGTCGACGGATATAGGGTTCGGCAACCTCTTGCATGGTGATGGCCGACAGGACTCGGGTGGGAATATCCTCTTTTTCCAGGCCATCCTGTAACGCCAACGCGTTCATCACGGTTGCCAGCATACCCATGTAATCGGCCGACGACCGGTCCATTCCCTTTGCCGACGAGGATATTCCCCTGAAGATATTTCCGCCACCGATGACTATGGCCATCTGAACTCCCATAGAGGCGATCTCGGCGAGTTCCCGGCTTATGGAGTGAACAATCTCAGGATCGATTCCAAAACGGCGTTCACCGGCCAGGGCCTCGCCACTGAGTTTCAGAAGCACACGGGGGTAGTGGAATGTCGACATGTGGTCTCCTTACGCGAACGTGTTCAAGGGTGTTTACAGGAAAGCTGTCCAAGAGGCAAAAAAAAAGACAGCACAAAAAAGGGAGCCGAAGCTCCCTTTTTTGTGCTCAATGCGTTGTTACTCTTCGCCAAGGGCCATCCGGCAGAAACCGGCAACCTTGACCGTGTCACCCAGGGTCTTGGCCGTTTCCTTGACCAGATCCTTGATGGCTTTGGAGTCATCCTTGATGAACGGCTGCTCCAACAAACAGACTTCTTTATAGTATTTGTTCAAACGGCCAATGACGATCTTTTCGGCAATATTCTCGGGCTTGCCTTCTTCCTTGGCCTGATTGAGGTAGATTTCCTTTTCCTGGGCAACGATGTCCTGGGGCAGTTGGTCCGGTGTGCAGCATGTGGGATTGACCGCTGCCACCTGCATGGCGATATCCTTGGCCAGGATCTTGATATCTTCCTTGGCGGCACTTTCACTGGTACCTGTCTCGATAGCTACAAGGACACCGATCTTGCCGTTGGCGTGGATGTAGTGACCGACCATGCCGGAACCTTCGACCTGCATCTTGCAGAAACGACCGAGCTGGGTATTCTCACCAAGAACGGTGATCAATTCGTTGACGCCTTCGGTAAAGGGAGCGATCTGATCATCGTTGAGCTGAATGGGAGAGGGGGTCACGACCTGTTCGGCATTCAAGGTCTGTGCAATGCTGCCCAGGGTTTCCTGGAATTTTTCGTTTTTGGCCACGAAATCAGTTTCGCATTTGAGCTCAACCAATGTAGCGGCGGAAAGATCATCTGCAGCAGCGTACCCGATCCATCCTTCGGAAGTGGCTCTACCGGCTTTTTTCTGGGCTTTGGCAAGACCTCTTTCCCGGAGATAGGCGACAGCGGCCTCTTCGTTGCCGTCGCATTCCACCAATGCCTTTTTGCAGTCCATCATTCCGACACCGGTTTTATCGCGCAGTTCTTTGACCTGCTGGGCGGTGATACTCATGGCTATTTATCCTCCTTGTCAGCTTCCTGGGCCGCCTCTTCCTGAGCGGCCTTGGCCAGTTCGACCTCGGCATCCTTGTCCATATTCGCGGCATAGTGTTCCTGCCCCTCGAGGCAGGCATCAGCAATGGCGGATGCAAACAGCTTGATGGCCCTGATGGCATCATCATTTCCTGGAATGAGATAATCGATCACATCGGGATCACAGTTGGAGTCGACAACGGCGACGATGGGGATGCCCAGGGTGCGGCATTCCTTGACAGCGATATCTTCGCGTTTGGGATCGATGATGAATGCTGCAGCAGGAAGCTTGTCCATATCCTTGATCCCGCCGAGATTCTGCTCCAGCTTGTTCAATTCACGCTGCATGCGGACGACTTCCTTTTTCAGGAAGCGGTTGATGCTTCCGTCCTCGAACATGGCTTCGAGATTCTTCATCCGTTCGATGCTGCGCTTGATGGTTTGAAAATTGGTCAGTGTACCGCCCAGCCATCTATTGGTGACAAAGTACATGCCGGACCGTTCGGCCTCGGCCTTGACGACGTCCTGAGCCTGCCGCTTGGTGCCGACGAAGATGATTTTTTCCCCGTTGGCGACCAGATTGGAAATGAAGTCGTGGGCGGTTCTGAAGAGCTTGACTGTCTGCTGGAGATCCATGATGTGGATACCCTTGCGTGCTCCGAAAATATACGGGCGCATCTTGGGATTCCATCGCTTGGTCTGGTGTCCGAAATGGACGCCGGTTTCCAGCATCTGTTTCATGCTTACGTATGCCATTTTGTTCCTCCTGGGTTGTTCCTCCGTCCGGTTGCAAAAGTCCTCACCCCACCATGGGGCACCCAGGCTTTTGCCGGACGTGCGAATTTTGAGTCGGTGACAATTATATAAAAATATTACCGAGCGCAAGCTTTTTGAAAAATGAGACAAAAATCAACAATGTCAATGGGTAAGAATAAATCATTGCTGCGATTTATTTTTCATTTCTGGAGATGTCGATGACCAGGGGAACGACAACGGGATCACGGCCCAGAAGTTTCTTGAAGAATCGTCTGAGGGAGGACCGGATACGCTCCTTGAGTTTTTTGGTGTCTCTGGGGTCGATATTTTCATACACATCCAGGACGATTTCCTTGGCATCTTCCAGAATATGGGACAGATGCTGCTCGAAAATAAATCCTTTGGAAAGAATCTGCGGGCCAAGGATGATTCCCCGCCTTCCGGGATCAACAACCAAAACGACAATGACCAGCCCTTCGCCCCCGAGGATCTGGCGTTCCTTGATGACTGTCTGGCCAACATCCCCCACGCCCTTGCCGTCCACCATCAGCGATTCGACTCTGATGGCCTCTTCCAGGCGGATGGAGTTCTGGAAAAAGGTTACGGGATGGCCGTCCTCGAGAATGAGGGCCCGTTCCGGAGCCACCCCGCAGTCCTGGGCCAGGGCGGCGTGCTTGAGAAGATGACGGTATTCCCCGTGTACCGGGATGAAAAATTTTGGGGCCACAGTCTGAAGCATGATCCGCAACTCTTCCTTGTGGGCATGACCCGATGCGTGGATCTCCTGGACCCTTTTATAGAGAACTTCGGCACCCAATCGGTAGAGATCGTTGATAACCTTGGTGATCGCCTTGGTGTTTCCGGGGATGAACCGGGAGGACAAAAGAACTGTATCTCCCTTGTGCACATTGAGCTGACGGTGTTCCCCTCTGGAAAGTCGACTCAATGCCGAAAGGGGTTCGCCCTGTGAGCCCGTGAGAATGAGTACGACCTCGGAATCCTTGAGACCAGGGAGATCTTCGAGTTCGCAGGAATTGTCCTTGGAAAAATTCAGATAGCCGAGGTCGCGGGCAATTTCGGAATTCGAGGCGATGGATTTGCCGCTGATAGCCACTTTGCGGCCATGCTCCCTGGCCAGATCGAAAATCTCCTGGATTCGCTGGATATGACTGGAAAACAGGGTGACCAGAATCCTGCCCTGGGATGTCTTGAAGATATCACCTAAAGATGCCTTGATCTCCCGTTCCGTCAGGGCATATCCCTCGCGCTCCACATTGGTGGAGTCTGAAAAGAGGAGCTTGATCCCGTCACGTGAAAACGCCTCGATGCCCTCCATATCCGTGGCATGTCCGTCAAGAGGATTGCGATCGATTTTGAAATCACCCGTATGCACGAATCTGCCAACCGGGGTTTCGATGCCCAGGCCGAAGCCTTCAATGATCGAATGGCAGACCCTGAAAAAATGAAAGGTGAATTCGCCCAGAGTGACGCTGTCCCGGCCCTTGACAGGTCGCAGGTCGAGAGTGTCGGCAAGGCCGTGTTCATCGAGTTTTCTGTGGATCAGGGCCAGGGTGAATTCCGAGCTGAACAAGGGGGCCTGGACCTGTTTCATGAGCCAGGGCAGGGCTCCGATATGATCTTCATGGCCGTGGGTCAGAATAATACCCTTGAGTTTGTCCTGGCGCTCGATAATGAAATCAAGGCAGGGGATGACCACGTCAACACCCAGGAGATAGTCATCAGGGAACATGAGTCCGCAATCGATCAGCACCAGGGATTCCGGTGTTTCCAATGCCATGCAATTCATTCCAATTTCGCCCAGGCCGCCGAGGGGAGTCAGGGTAACTCGCGGTTCATTCATTGGATGACTCCAAAAGTTTGTTGTTTATAAGGTTCCATAGATCCTGTGTCAGTGCTTCTCTCTGTTTAAGGGCAGAGCTCCCTTGAAATTCGATGGGCGTAAGTCCCGATACCCTGACTCTGCCCGGGGTGATCCGCCATGATGCCTTGGGAAGAATCTGTCCTGATCCGTCAATGACCACGGGAACAATGGGCAGTCCGCTCTTGAGGGCCATGATGATCGCACCGGGCTTGAAGGCTCCCAGTCGCGTGTTGCGGGTTCCTTCGGGAAAGACGAGAAAGGAGTGCGTGGCTTCTCCTTTGTTCATGGCCCGGCTCAAGGTCTTGAGCGCCTTACGCGGATTGGACCGGTCGATGGGTATGCATCCCAGGCTGCCCATGACCTTACCGAGTACGGGGATGGAAAAAAGGGTATGCTTGGCCAGAAAGGATATTCTGAATCGAGCGAAAAGGGCCATCAGGATAGGAATATCGACCTGGCTTTGGTGGTTGGCAACAAAAATGTATCGTTTGGAAGGATCGAGTTCCTTTATGTCGCTTTCAATGGTGATTCCGCAGACGCGTACGCAAAAGCGGGCCCAGGCGGCGGCAATCCGGTATGCTGCTCTGCCGGAAGGATCGATATAGGCGAAAAGGATGAGCACCGTGCCACCGATAACGATGTAGAGGGTGATCGATGTGTAGGCGAAAATGGATCGGAGCATGAACAGCCTTTGCTATATGATGCGTGAGATACGTCAAAAGAATAAAACAAGATAGCCAAAAGGCTGGCAAAGTACAAGGATGAAACACAAAGGGGCCGTTGTACAACGGCCCCTTTGTGTCGTTATCAGTCTTCTTTTTTGCTTTCTTCGATCACTTTTTCCGTGACCTGGGAAGGGCATTCCTCGTAATGGTCAAACTCCATGGTGAAGGTTCCCTGGCCTCCGGTCATGGAACGAAGATCCGGCGCATATTTGAGAACCTCGGAAAGAGGGACATGGGCCTGGATTTCGGTTATGCCGCTGTTTGAGTCGGAACCCAGAACCTTGCCCCGGCGGCCGGAAAGATCCCCGATGACATCACCCATGTATTCGTCAGGGACGAACACTGACGTGTGCATGATCGGTTCGAGAAGAACGGGCTTGCATTTTTCGGCAGCCTTTTTGAAAGCCAAAGAACCGGCAACCTTGAAGGCCATTTCCGAAGAGTCCACTGCATGATAGGAACCGTCATACAGGGTGACCTTGAAATCGATCAGAGGATATCCCGCCAGAACACCCCGCGTGGAGGCCTCTTGGATGCCCTTGTCCACAGCGGGAATATATTGTTTGGGAATCACGCCACCGACAATGGCGTTGACAAATTCATAGCCCTGGCCTCTCGGGTTGGATTCCATCTTGATCCAGCAGTCACCGAATTGACCCCTTCCACCCGATTGCTTTTTATGGCGCCCCTGGACTTCTGCAGACCCCTTGATGGTTTCCCTGTAGGGAATTTTGGGCGTTTTGAGGAGGATGTCGACCTTGTAGCGTCGCTTGATCTTCTCCACGGACAATTCGATGTGCAGCTGCCCCATACCGGAAAGAAGCATGTCACCGGTTTCCTCGTTGCGGGAAAGGGAAAGGACAATGTCTTCGTCCAGCAGACGCTGAACAGCCGCAAAGACCTTGTCTTCGTCTCCTTTTTCCACAGCGCTCAAAGCGTAGGAGATGATGGTCGGGGGAAGTTTGGGCAGGGAGAGCAAAAAAGGATTTTTTTCGTCGCACAAACAGTCACCTGTGCCGGTGTTCTTGAGTTTGGCCAGGGCAAAGATTGCTCCTGGGCCAAGCTCTACTTTGCACGGTGTCTGTTTTTTGCCTTCCAAAAGGAGAATCTGACCGAATTTTTCCTTACTCTCTCGGGTGGCGTTGATAACGGTCATGTCCGCGGTGGCTGTGCCCGAAAGGACTCGAACGATATTGAGTTGTCCGGCAAACGGGTCGGCAATGGTCTTGAAGACAAAACCGGCAAACGGAGCATTGGGATCACTGGGTCGTGTCTGCTCGTTCTCCCCTTTCCATTCGGGATGCTCCAAAGGAGAAGGCAAAAATTCCTGGATGGCGTCAAGAAGTTGTGTGCAGCCCCGGTTGGTCAAGGCAGAACCGGCGCAAACGGGAACGATTTCTCGGGAAAGGGTTCCCGTGCGAAGACCGGAAAGAATCTCTTCTCCGGTAAGCGATCCTTCTTCGAGGTATTTTTCCATCAGCTCTTCATCGCTCTCAGCGATGTTCTCGATGGTTGTCTCCCTGATGGTGCCGATGGTGTCCTGCATGTCCGCAGGGATATCTCCTTCCTTGAGTGATCCATCCTCCTGAAAGAAGAACGCCTTTTCATTCAGGACATCTATCAGTCCCTGGAAATCCGCTTCAGCTCCGATGGGCATGTACAGCAGAACCGGTTTGATCCCGAGTATCGTGGAGAGTCCGTCAAATGCCTGATCGAAATTAGCTCGTTCACGATCGATTTTATTGATAAAAACAATGGCTGGAAGTTCGGCCTTGCCAACTTCAAGCCACAATTTTTTGGTCAGAGGTTTGACTCCGTCGATGGCATCGATAACAAAGACCGTGCCGTCAACAGCCATGAGCTGGTAGGGAAGATCACCTATAAAATTGTTGTCTCCGGGGGTGTCGAGGAGAAAATGATCGTTTTTGTTCCAGGAATAGGAAGCCACCGCTGGTTGGATGCTGCCGCATCTTTTGATCTCTTCGGCCTCATAATCCAGACTCGTGGTTCCTTCTTCAATTTTGCCGAGTCTGTTGATTTTTCCTGTGTTGAGCAGGATCATTTCAGCCACCGAGGTCTTGCCCGTGCCGCTATGTCCGGCAAGGGCGTAGGTCCTTTGTTTTTTGAGTTTCTCTACCATCAAAGTCTCCCTGTCCTTATGCTGCGATTATGTTAGAAAAACAGAGGATGGTTCCTGGTCGGCCAATCCCTATCCTATGCCTGAAAAACGCACTTGATAAAAAATGGAATTTTGATCAGGTTCGCATCCTTTGTATTGACATATGCTGGCATCAACAACGAGCATGCGGATCTCTTCAATGCTCATACCTCTAAACCTCTTATTATTCGAGCTCTATTAGGTAGATGCAAACAAGCTTGTCAAGGCGGAAAAAAGCTCGGGTCTGACCCGTTCATCCACGATAACAAGGACAATATGTATGCCACTTGCATCATCCCCGGTCATGAAAATACATGCCGACCGTTTCGATATGGAATCTCCCAGTCTTTTCTGGTCGAGAACCTTTGATGATCGCCTTCTTCATTCGCTTGAAATGTTTGGTCAGCTTGTCCCGGTTCTGGCCACTCATGAGGGAGATCGCCTCTGTCTGCTTGCCGGGCAGAGACGGGTCAAGGCTTTGGGAAAACTGGGGCAGCCCGTACTGACTCTGCTTTGCAGCGAAGATTCCCCCTTGCAACGGGGGATCATCTATCTGGAAAGCAACAGCAACGAACAGCTTGATGACGGTGCCCTGATCAGGGCTTTGCGGTACTTCTCCACCTGCACCCAGGACCTGACATCTATTGCCCGGCTTCTGGGGCTCTCTCGTCATTCCAGGCAATGGAATCTTCTCGTCAATTGGTTGGATCTGCCCCCTTCCTGGGATGAATGCTTGATCAAGGGGCATGTGCCTCTGGTCCTTGCGAACCTATTGACACGATTCGCCCCAGAAGACCTGCACGATTTTCAGGAATATTTTAGAGACATGTCCTGGTCCAGAAACAATGCTGTGCATTTGGTGACCTGGATATGGGAGGTGAGCCGATTGCGAGGGTGTTCGCCTGCAACACTGATGCATGAGCTTGATTTCAAGGCCATTTGCGACCTTGACCTCTCGCCCAAGGATACCATGACCCGCATTCTCGATATCCTGCGGGCGGCCCGCTATCCACGGCTGTGCCATCAGGAAAGGGAATTTCGTAGACGCTCCCAGGACGTTGTGGCCGGCTCCGGGTGGCGTCTTGTCCAACCCGATCAATTCGAAACCCGCAGTGTGGAGTTTGCGACCAAGGTTTCCTCGCCCCAGGAATTTGATGCTCGGGTCCACGAATTGGCGGATATTGCCCGGGATAGAGTATGGGGCAGTCTCGATTCCATGCGGAAGGGGGAATGAACGTGTTTGCAGAGAAGACCACCAACACCCAGACGCTCCCTGCGTACCTGAGCTCCATCAGCCAGGTTTATGTGGATGAGTCGGTCACTCATACCCCTATGGCCCGTCGTGTCCGTGAGGCCCTGCCCGGTGTCCCGTGGAAGGTGCTCGCCCCCGATGAACCCCTCGACACTGTCGTGGGGCAGGGCGATTCCCTGTACCTCAAGGAGTATAAAGGCACGTTTCTGCGATTTTGCCCCGGAACAAGGTACTACAGGTGTTGTGGCTACAGGATTGTTCATATTGGTGAAAATTGTCCCCTTAAATGTTCGTACTGCATCCTTCAGGCCTATTTTCAGGATCAGGTTCTCAAGGTCTGGGCCAATCAGGATGCCTTGTGGCAGGAACTGGACATGGCCTTTGGCCGCGACCGCTCAAAACGATTCAGGGTCGGGACAGGTGAGTATACCGACTCACTGGTTCTTGAACCCTTGACCGGATACAGTCGTGATCTGGTCGCCTTTTTGAAGGACTATGACAACGTCTGTCTCGAACTCAAGTCCAAGGTGGTTGATCTGTCGTGGATGGACGCGGTTTCACGAACCGATCGGGTTCTGCCCGCCTGGTCGTTGAATGCTCCGTATATCGCCTCGCATGAAGAGCTGGGGCAGAGTGCTACCCTTGAAGAGCGGCTTCAGGCTGCGCGAACCTGCGTGCAGAACGGGTTTCGTGTCTGTCTGCATTTTGATCCGATTATCAGATTCTCGGGTTGGAAACAGGGATATGCCGAAATCATCGACATGATTTTTGACTATGTCCGACCGGAAGATATCGCCTATATGAGTCTGGGGTCCTTTCGGTGCATGCCGGAGCTGAAAACCGTCATTGAGAAGGACTTCCCCAAGAGCACGTTTATCTACGACGAGTTTATTTCCGGAATAGATGGGAAGCAGCGATTGCTCAGGTCCCTGCGTGTCGAACAATTTCAGCATATAGTATCCTTGCTGCGAGCCAAGGGCATGGACAGACAGCTGTATTTCTGCATGGAGTCGGATACTGTCTGGCAGGAGGTTTTTGGATACACGGTCAGGGACCTTGGAGGGTTGTCGAATCATCTTATGGCAAGGGCCTTTGGTTGAGCGTGTTGCAAGGTCTTTGGGTCGTGAGAGAATGGTTTGCCAACCCGGCCGGCGGGTGAGGTGGCGAGAGCCGGCCAGGTTCGGTCTGGAGGGATTAAAAGCGTGTGGATGTGGTGTCGTGCCGGGGCTTAGATCGGCGATGCACCGGGCATTGTGTAGACGTGCTGGGATCCGAGGCCGAGCTTTTTGGGACAGGTTGCGCGCAGGAAGCACTTGTCGCATCCGGATTTCGACGGGTAGTAAGTCAGGGTGGCGTATTTGTATCCAAAGGTGCCCTGGTTGGTCAGCGTGATGTCGAGTTTGGCCAGGGATCGTTTGAGCATCTTGTTCGGCTCGGGCAGGGGGGCGCACTTGGTGGTGCTCAGCTCCGGGATGAACAGCCGTAGGGTACTCATGATCATTGTCTGGGCTAGCGCCTCGTCAAGGAATGCCTGCTCCTGGGATTTTTTCCACAGCTCCTCCATCTCCAACTCGATTGCATGGTCAAGGAAAACAAGAAGGTATCCTTTTTTTTCTCCAAAGGTGTAGACATTGAGCAGGGGATACCACTTTTCCCACAATTGGGTCATGGCCAGGATCCGTTGCGGAGAAAGCGCCTGGGTCTGTGCCAGAAACATGTAGGATTGCAGGTCGAAACGGGGATGGACCGTATGGGGGTGTGCGGGAAGATATTTCATGTAGATACCTGGTCGTTGATGGATGAGGCTGACAAATGGGCAGATCGTGTTTGCGCCATGCCGAGTGTCCGTTACCGTTTAGGGCTAGTGGACCATTCCAGAAAAAAATTCAAGTCCTGCTAACGGTATTGCCAGGGTCGATTCGCTCTCATGGCTGGCTCACCTTGTTCCGGGGTGAGCCAGCCATCATATTTCAGGTACCTGCATGAGAACAAATGTGCCCTGACGGTATTACCGCCAGGAGGCGGTTGATTCACGATCCTCTTATGCACCCACATACGGTTCACATGATTGGTTGTCATTCCAGCTGCGACTTCAGGGCGTTGTGTTGTTCCAAAGCCACGTGAATTGTGACCAAAAAGTCATACTTTGGTGAAACGCAGAATTTTATATCCAAATATTTTAGCATTATACACTTGTTTGTGTTGTTGGCACAGTTTGTGTATAGCTGATTTCCATGCGACAGCGAACGATCAAAAAAACAGTAGAGTGTTCAGGCATTGGATTGCATAGCGGCAAGAAGCTGCGGCTTGTCATGCGCCCTGCAGATCAGGATACAGGGGTTGTTTTTCAGCATATGGGAGGCAGCGGCAGGAAAACATTGCATCCGCGTCCTGAACGGGTCGTCTCCACCGGATTGGCCACGACGCTCGGCGTTGGTGATCGAACGATCGCAACGGTCGAACATCTCATGGCCGCTATCGGCGGTCTGGGCATTGATAATATTGTTATCGAGGTTCACGGCGATGAAATCCCGATCATGGATGGAAGTGCCGCAAGTTTCGTTTTTTTGCTCCGGTCCGCTGGAATCCGAAAACAGGCGGCCGATAAACGCGTCTACCGCCTCACGCGTAGTTTGAGTTTTGAAAAAGACGGCAAAAAAATCGAAGCTGCCCCCTACGATGGATTCAGGGTGACCTATACAATAGATTTCGATCATCCCCTTGTAGGCGAGCAGACCTTTGTCCTGGATCTCTCCCCTGAAGCGTTCATGCGTGAAGTCTCCAAGGCAAGAACCTTTGGGTTCATGAAGGATGTCGAGATGCTCCAGAAAAACGGACTAGCTCTTGGTGGTTCCCTTGAGAATGCCGTTGTCCTGGATGAATATGGGGTGATCAATCCCGATGGGTTGCGGTTCAAGAATGAACTGGTTCGGCACAAGGTTCTTGACTTTATCGGTGATATGCACCTTCTCGAACATCCCCTGCATGGTGATTTTCATGTTCACTGTTCGGGCCATGAACATAACAATGCTTTTTTGCGCTATCTTTCGACTCACAAAGACTACTATCTTGAGATGATGCACCTTGGTAGCCAAGGTGCTGATGCTTTGGAGCACAGGGAGTCCGCATCGACCCTGCAGCCTGTTCCGGCCTGATGTCTCAACCGCTCCCGACCTGACAAGATGATTTCGATCCGCGCTCCCGGGCGCGGATTTTTTTTTATGGAGACATCACGCCGTGCATCCAGTGATCCCGGTTGGGAGGGGTGGCACGCGATGAAAAAAAAACAAAAAAAAACTTGCAATCGACCAGGAAAGTCTATAGTGACGTCTCTTCTTTGGCTGGCGTAGCTCAATTGGTAGAGCAGCTGATTTGTAATCAGCAGGTTGCGGGTTCAAGTCCCATCGCCAGCTCCAGAGTCGGAGGGGTTCCCGAGTGGTCAAAGGGAACAGACTGTAAATCTGTCGGCGGACGCCTTCGGAGGTTCAAATCCTCCCCCCTCCACCATTCACCCGAATGTTTTGTAGGAGACAGGGAAGCTTGTTGTTTGACTACGGAACAGGATCGAGCGGGAATAGCTCAATTGGCTAGAGCATCAGCCTTCCAAGCTGGGGGTTGCGGGTTCGAGTCCCGTTTCCCGCTCCATTCCACCCGTCCTCCCGTGCCCACGTAGCTCAGCAGGTAGAGCACTTCCTTGGTAAGGAAGAGGTCACCGGTTCAAGTCCGGTCGTGGGCTCCAGTCAAACCCTCTCCCGGCAAATTCAAACTGTTGGAAAAACGCCACGCTAAATTTTTGAAAGGGGGTTCGTAATGGCTAAAGCAAAATTTGTAAGAACGAAACCGCATGTCAATATCGGTACTGTCGGCCACATTGACCATGGGAAAACCACATTGACCGCAGCCATCACCAAGATGGTCAGCCTGAAAAATGCTGAAAGCGGAAAATTTGTGGCCTTTGACGAGATCGACAAGGCGCCTGAAGAAAAGGAACGCGGCATCACCATTGCCACGGCCCATGTCGAGTACGAGACCGCCAATCGCCACTATGCGCACGTGGACTGTCCCGGTCACGCCGACTACATCAAGAACATGATCACCGGTGCCGCCCAGATGGATGGTGGTATCATCGTTGTCGCCGCCACCGATGGTCCCATGCCCCAGACCCGTGAGCACATCCTGCTCGCCCGTCAGGTTGGTGTTCCTTCTCTGGTCGTCTTTTTGAACAAGTGCGATCTGGTTGATGATGAAGAGCTCCTGGAGCTTGTTGAAATGGAAGTTCGCGAACTTCTGGACAAGTATGGTTTTCCCGGCGACGATATTCCGGTTATCAAGGGCAGTGCTCTCAAGGCACTGGAAAGCGACGATCCCGAAAGTGACGACGCCAAGTGTATCTTCGAACTTTTGGATGCCTGTGACGCGTACATTCCGGAGCCAGAGCGCGATGTCGACAAGCCTTTTCTCATGCCCATTGAAGATGTTTTTTCCATTTCCGGCCGTGGTACTGTTGTTACCGGTCGTGTGGAACGAGGCGTGATCAACGTCAGTGACGAGGTCGAGATCGTAGGCATCAAGGATACCGTCAAGACGGTATGTACCGGTGTAGAAATGTTCCGCAAGATTCTTGATCGCGGTGAGGCCGGTGACAATGTGGGTGTTCTTCTCCGCGGCGTCAAGAGAGACGAAGTCGATCGCGGTCAGGTTCTTGCCGCACCCAAGTCCATCACCCCGCACAAGAAATTCAAGGGTGAGGTGTACGTCCTGAACAAGGAAGAGGGTGGTCGTCACACTCCTTTCTTCGCAGGGTATCGTCCTCAGTTTTATTTCCGGACAACTGACATCACCGGTGTCGTTACTCTTCCCGAAGGCGTGGAAATGATCATGCCTGGTGACAATACCACCTTTGAAGTTGAATTGATCGCTCCCATCGCCATGGAAAAGGGACTGCGCTTTGCTATTCGTGAAGGTGGAAGAACCGTTGGCGCGGGCGTTGTATCCGAAATCATAGAGTAAGGTGAATCATGCGGATCAATATACTGCTCGCTTGCGGCGAGTGTAAACGAAGAAATTACGCTACCCAGAAGAACAAAAAAAATACAACAGGGAAGCTCGAGTTGAGCAAGTATTGTCCCTTTTGTAAAAAACATACTCCGCACAAAGAGAGTAAATAAGTTCTTGGGAGCGTTTTTCATACCCAGTGCAGGCCAGTAGCTCTAACGGCAGAGCATCGGACTCCAAATCCGAGGGCTGGGGGTTCGAATCCCTCCTGGCCTGCCACTTTTATGATTATGGCAAAAAAAAAGCAGAAATTGGCAAACAAGCCTGCTGAAAATCAGGGTCTTGGAGACAGGATCAACAACCTGAAAGTCTTTTTCGAGTTATCGAAAAAGGAGCTCAAGAAGGTTGTCTGGCCGGATAAGAAGGAAACCATGTCAACCACCGGCGCAGTTGCGATATTGGTGGTGGTCATTTCCCTCTTTTTGGGTATCATGGATCTCGGACTTTCCAAGATTATCGAGGCGATCCTGTCGTAGGGTGATCTCCTTTTGAGATCCCCACATGACGTCAGGGAGTTATTATTGTATGGATGAACAGCGAGAAACAACGGTCGAATCCCCAAATGCCAGATGGTATATCATTCATACCTATTCTGGTTTTGAGCACAGGGTCGAGCAGACGATCAAGGAGATGATGCGGACAGGTCAGACCGAAGGTCTGATTCATGATGTCATCGTCCCTACGGAAAAGGTCGTGGAACTCGTCAAGGGGCAAAAACGGACCTCGACCCGCAAGTTTTATCCTGGATACGCCTTGGTCAAAATGGTTTTCAATGATGAGTCGTGGCATTTGATCCAGTCCATCCCCAAGGTTACCGGTTTCATCGGAGGCAAAAGCAGACCAACTCCTTTGTCTGATCGGGATGCCGAGAAGATTCTCTCGACTATAGAGAGTAGAAAACAACAGCCTCGGCCAAAATTTTATTTTGAAAAGGGCGATGAGGTTCGGGTTATAGACGGGCCATTTTCCAATTTCAATGCCGTAGTCGAAGAAGTTAACTACGATAAGGGCAAGCTCAAGGTTTCGGTGTCGATTTTCGGACGTCAAACCCCTGTTGAACTGGATTTTGTTCAGGTCGACAAAGGATGATGCCGAAAAGTGCTTGCCAGAGAGGATGATATAGAATGGCCAAGAAAGTACTGGCGAAAATAAAGCTACAGATTCCTGCGGGAGCAGCGAATCCTTCTCCCCCAGTCGGGCCTGCATTGGGTCAGCATGGTGTCAACATCATGGAGTTTTGTAAGGCCTTCAATGCCAAGACCCAGGAAGACAAGGGGATGATTACTCCTGTCGTGATCACTGTTTTTCAGGATCGTTCTTTTACATTCATCACCAAGACTCCTCCTGCTTCGGTCTTGCTGCTCAAGACTGCTAAACTCGACAAAGGTTCTGGGGAACCCAACAAGAATAAAGTTGGCAAAGTTACCAGAGCTCAACTCGAGGAGATAGCCAAGATCAAGATGCCTGACTTGACCGCCAGTGATATCGACGCTGCAGTCAATACCATTGCAGGCACAGCCCGCAGTATGGGACTGGAGATACAAAACTAGCAGCGAGGGACCAAAGACTATGCCTAAGCATGGAAAAAATTACCGCGAGGTAAGTAATAATATAGATCGGGCTAGGAAATATCCCGCCAAGGATGCGATGGACCTTGCGTTGCAGGCTTCCTATGCGAAATTTGACCAGACTGTTGATGTTGCTGTCAATCTGGGAGTGAATCCAAAATACGCGGACCAGATGGTTCGTGGTGCGGTGACTCTCCCTCATGGACTGGGCAAGGAAGTACGGGTCATTGTTTTTTGCAAGGGAGAAAATGAGCAGGCTGCTCTTGACGCAGGAGCCGATGCCGTAGGTGCCGAGGAGTTGGTTGAAAAGATTCAGGGCGGCTGGCTTGAATTTGACAAGGCCGTAGCCACTCCGGACATGATGGCTCATGTCGGCAAGATCGGTAAGATTCTCGGTCCGCGTGGACTTATGCCCAATGCCAAGACAGGAACCGTTACCTTTGATATCGTTCAGGCCGTGACCGAACTCAAGGCCGGTAAGGTTTCCTTCAAGGTCGACAAGGCCGGAATCGTCCACGCTCCCATTGGTAAGGCCTCCTTTGGAGCCCAGAAGCTTCTTGATAATTTTGCTTCGCTCATGTCCATGGTCGGGAAGCTCAAACCTTCCTCGTCCAAGGGTACATATGTCAAAGCGATTGCCATCTCGACGACCATGGGCCCTGGGGTCAAAATAGAACCAAGCTCGATCAAGGCTGAGTAGTGTACCAACCAGATCGATCCATTTGAAATGAAGAGTCAAAGACTGCAGGCGAGCTTCGCTCTTAATATCCTGCTGAGACTATTTGGCTCTTTTGTCTAACCGGAGGATTTTCAACGTGAACCGGGCTGATAAAGCGAAGATCATTGATGATCTGAAGGCAAAGGCAGACAAGGCTAGTATTGCAGTTGTTACAGATTTCAAGGGACTCAAGGTAGAGCAGGTCACTCCATTGCGCAAGTCCTTGCGCGACAGCGGTGTCGAATACCAGGTTGTCAAGAACACCCTGGCTCGGATCGCTTTCACAGATGGTCCCTGCGACGCCCTCAAGGATGAATTCAAGGATTGTTGTGCTATTGCTTTTGGCTATGACGATCCTGTTGTTGCCGCCAAGATTCTCACACAGTTCGCCAAAAAGAACGACAAGTTCTCTGTCAAATTCGGCGCACTCGAGGGAAATTTTCTTGACGACAAGGCCCTTGCAGAGCTGGCAACCCTTCCAGGCAAGGAAGAATTGCTCGCCAAGGCCTTGGGTACCATGAACGCTGTTCCTCAGAATTTTGTCTGTCTTTTTGCCAATCTTGTTCGCAATATGCTGTATGCGCTTACCGCGATCAAGGATCAGAAAGAACAATAACCCTCAAACAAAGAGCCACAGTACATTCATTTCTATTTAGGAGGAAACAATGGCAGATATAACCAAAGATCAGGTTGTTGAATTTATATCCAATATGACTGTCCTCGAACTCGCCGAGTTCATCAAGGAACTTGAAGAAAAGTTTGGTGTCAGCGCTGCTGCACCTGTAGCAGCAGTCGCCGCAGCCCCTGCTGGTGGCGAAGCCGCTGCCGAGGAAGAGAAGACCGAGTTCGACGTTGTTCTCAAGGAAGTTGGTGGGAACAAGATCGCCGTCATCAAGGTTGTCCGTGCTCTTACCAACCTGGGTCTCAAGGAAGCCAAAGCCAAGGTTGATGAAATTCCTTCCGTGATCAAGGAAGCCGTGACCAAGGAACAGGCAGACGACGCCAAGACACAGCTTGAAGGTGCTGGCGCTGTTGTCGAACTCAAGTAGTTCGATATTGTAAGCTTATTCATAAGGAGCATGGGACATTAATTGTCCTGTGCTCCTTATTATGTTTATGCCAAAAGCTCCAAAGTTTACTGTAAGATCTTCACTTTGTCCTGTAGTAATCTCTTCGTTTAATTTCATTTCCTTGAATAGAATTTCATCCTATCTTTATATATATTTTTAATAATATCCTGCCTGAACAAAACTGTTTGTACGCTTCTTGCATATGAACTTTATATATATATCTTGATTTTTCTATTTCATATTTCTCGTTTAGTTAATATTTTTGTACGCCTTTTCAAAGCTGTGATGTCTCTTTGAGCTCTTTACCTGAGGGGAGAAAATGAATCAATTTGTAAAAAAATTTGGATCAACTAGAGATGTTGTAGATATCCCTCACCTTTTAACACTTCAAGTCGATTCGTTTAAAAAATTTTTACAGTCAGATGTTCCTTCATCAAGCAGAGAAGACATTGGGCTGGAAGGTGTATATCGCTCTGTATTTCCAATTCATGATTTTAACAAGACAGCAACTTTGGAATATGTGAGCTATGACATCGGTGAGCCTAAGTTTACTGTAGAGGAATGTATTTCCAAGGGGCTTTCTTATGAAGCCCCGGTGCGTATCAAGGTCCGATTGGTCGTCTTTGATGTTGATGAGGAGACCCAGAATCGTACTATTCATGATATCAAGGAACAGGACATATACTTCGGAACCATCCCCCTGATGACCGTTAAGGGGACCTTTGTGGTCAACGGTACCGAGCGGGTAATCGTCAATCAGCTGCAACGCTCACCAGGTATCATTTTTGAACATGATTCCGGGAAAACCCATGCGAGCGGCAAGGTTCTGTATAGTTCCCGCATCATCCCCATGCGTGGATCATGGCTTGATTTCGATTTCGATCACAAGGACATCTTGTATGTTCGTATCGATCGACGCAGAAAAATGCCTGTGACTATTCTTCTCAAGGCCATGGGCCTGAGTACCGCCGAAATTCTCAAGCGCTATTATTCCTTTCACACCCTGTATTTTGATGGTGCTGGTCACGTGTATCGTGAGGTCAAACCGGAGTTTTACCGCAAGGATACCGCAGTTACCACCATTACCCGTGAAGATGGCAAGCAGCTGGTTGCTGCCGGTAGTCTGATCACCAAGGGCGCGTGGAAGCGGATGATCAAGGCGGGTATAGAGACGATCGAGATGAATCCCGTGGATCTGGCCACGGAGTTTGTGGCCCACGAAATCATCCATCCGGAAACCGGCGAAGTCATTGCTTCACCGGGTGACCCGCTTTCCCTCGATCTGCTCGAACAGCTTTCCCAGCTGGGTATCGAATCTCTGCAGTCCTTGTTTGCCTCCGGTCCAGAAGTCTCCTCGTCCATCCGCGACACCCTCGCCTTGGACAAGACCACGGACATGGAGAGCGCTCAGGTTGATATCTACAAGCGTTTGCGGCCGAGTTCTCCACCCACAGCAGAGGTTTCCGCCTCCTTCTTCGAGAACCTGTTCCGCAACGGGGACTATTACGATCTTTCGCCTGTGGGCAGATACAAGTTGAACACCCGTCTTGAGCTCGATCTTCCCTTGGACGCCAGAACCCTGAGCAACGAGGACATCCTGAAGGCTGTCGATCATTTGCTCTATCTCAAGGATTCCCATGGTCCGGCCGATGATATCGACCATCTAGGCAATCGGCGGGTCCGTCCGGTCGGAGAACTTGTTGAAAATCAGTACCGCATCGGTCTGGTCCGCATGGAACGTGCCATCAAGGAGCGCATGAGCCTGCAGGAAGTAGCCACGCTCATGCCGCATGATCTGGTCAATCCCAAGCCGGTGACCGCTGTTCTCAAAGAATTTTTTGGGACCTCACAGCTTTCTCAGTTTATGGATCAGACCAATGCCCTCTCCGAGGTGACCCATAAGAGACGACTTTCAGCCTTGGGCCCTGGTGGACTTACCAGAGAACGGGCCGGGTTCGAGGTTCGTGATGTCCATCCCAGCCATTATGGAAGAATCTGTCCTATTGAAACACCCGAAGGCCCAAACATCGGGTTGATTGTCTCGTTGACAACCTATGCCCAGGTCAATGATTTCGGATTTATCGAGACACCCTACCGAATGGTCAAGGACGGCCTGGTGACCGGGGAAGTCCGTTATTTCGATGCTTCCCGCGAAAAGGGAGAGATCGTGGCCCAGGCCAACGCGGTCATCGGGGACGATGGGTACTTTGTTAACGACCAGATTTCGGCGCGCGTTGAAGGTGAGTTTGCCATTGTCGACAAAAACGACGTCACCTTGATGGATATTTCACCGAGCCAGATCGTTTCGATTTCCGCTTCCCTGATTCCCTTTTTGGAGCATGATGATGCCAACCGTGCTCTTATGGGATGTAATATGCAGCGTCAGGCTGTTCCCCTGCTCCGGGCCGAGAAGCCTTTGGTTGGAACGGGCATGGAAGGACCGGTTGCCCGGGATTCAGGCGCCTGCCTCTTGGCCGAGGGGGAAGGCGTTGTCCAGTTTGTGGATGCAGAACGTGTTGTTGTGTGTTATGATACCTTGTATCCGGAGACGGGCGGGACCTCATTTTATCTTTTGCAGAAGTTTCACAAGTCCAACCAGAACAGTTGCTTTGGTCAGAAACCTCGCGTGCTGCCTGGCCAGCGTGTCAGCACGGGGGATATCCTCGCCGATGGTGCCGGCATCCAGGACGGGGAACTCGCCTTGGGTAAGAACCTGTTGGTCGCGTTCATGCCCTGGTGTGGGTACAACTATGAAGATTCCATTCTCATCTCCGAACGAACGGTCAAGGATGATGTCTATACCTCCATCCACATCGAGGAATTTGATCTCGTAGCCAGAGACACGAAACTCGGACCCGAGGAAGTGACCAGAGACATCCCCAATGTGGGTGAAGACATGCTTCGCAATCTCGATGAGAGTGGAATCATCAGAATCGGAGCCCGCGTGGGACAGGATGATATTCTTGTCGGAAAGATCACTCCCAAGGGTGAATCCCAGCTGACACCTGAAGAACGTCTTCTTCGGGCTATTTTCGGTGAGAAGGCCAGGGATGTCAAAAATACCTCGCTCAAGGTTCCCCCGGGAGTTGAAGGGATCGTTCTTGATGTCAAGGTGTTCAACCGACGTTCAGGAGACAGGGATGCCAGGACCAAGGAGATCGAAGATCTCGACTTGAGCCGTATAGACCGCTGCGAACAGCAGCACATTACCTCGTTGACTGTCACGACGGCGGAGAAACTCTGGGAAAGTGTCAAAGGCAAGATTATCGCGAGAAGTTTGATGGGCAAACGCAAGGGCGAGGTTCTTGTCGAGGCCAATCAAACCCTGACACGGGAAATGATCGATCAGGTTCCTGTCAAAAAGCTTGCCAAGCTCTTCAAGAGCAAGGATGTCAACGAAAATGTTCAGGATATCCTGGATCAGTATGAACATCAAAAACAGGCTATCCAGGCCATTTACGAACTCAAGCGCGAAAAAGTTGCCGAGGGGGATGACCTGCCTCCGGGCGTGATCAAGATGGTCAAGGTCTATGTCGCGGTCAAACGTAAACTGCGGGTCGGTGACAAAATGGCCGGGCGGCATGGCAACAAAGGCGTTGTCTCCAACATCCTTCCAGAAGAGGACATGCCTTTTTTTACCGACGGCACTCCAGTGGATGTCGTACTCAATCCCTTGGGTGTTCCTTCCCGAATGAACATTGGGCAGATTATGGAGACACATCTCGGATGGGCCTCCAAGGAGCTCGGCCGTCGTGTCGCCGCAATGATCGAAGAGGGAGCCGATCTGGCCCCTGTACGCAAGGAAATAAAGGAAATTTATGCGTCTTCCCAGATCAGCGAGCTTATCGACGGGATGGATGACGATGATTTCGTGGCCGCGGCCAGGAAGCTGCGCCAGGGAATTGTCATGAAGACTCCTGTATTCGACGGAGCGCATGAGGATGAAATATGGGGGCTGCTCAAGAGAGCAGGACTCCCGGATGACGGAAAATCCGTCTTGTTCGATGGAAGAACCGGTGACCCCTTCGATCACCGGGTGACTGTCGGATATATGTATTATCTCAAACTCCATCATCTGGTCGACGAGAAGATTCATGCCCGGTCAACCGGCCCGTACTCGCTGGTTACCCAGCAGCCTCTCGGCGGTAAGGCGCAATTCGGCGGCCAGCGGCTGGGTGAAATGGAGGTCTGGGCCATTGAGGCGTATGGAGCCGCCCATCTTCTGCAGGAGTTTTTGACCGTTAAATCCGATGATGTTTCCGGACGTGTCAAGATGTATGAGAAGATCGTCAAGGGGCAGAACTTCCTTGAATCGGGCATGCCTGAATCCTTCAACGTGTTGGTCAAGGAGATGATGTCGCTGTGTCTTGACGTGGGGCTTAAAGAACGCACTCGTCCTGCAAGACACAGGTAAATCCCCTCATGTTCATGGCCAACAGGTTTCAATGTTACAGCAATTCTTTGGTAAGCGCCGCGGAGAAAATATATGAGTCTTGATGATCTGTTCACGCAGAGAGGAAATACAGCAACCACCATCAAGGGACAGGATCTTGAGAAGATCAAGATCCAGATTGCCTCTCCGGAAAAGATCCGTGAGTGGTCCTTTGGGGAGGTCAAGAAGCCGGAGACCATTAACTATCGGACATTCAAACCCGAGCGGGACGGTTTGTTCTGTGCGAAGATTTTCGGTCCGGTCAAGGATTATGAATGTAATTGCGGCAAATATAAACGAATGAAGCATCGCGGCATCGTGTGTGAAAAATGCGGTGTCGAGGTCATTGCTTCAAAAGTTCGCCGGGAGAGGATGGGACATATAGAACTCGCCGCTCCTGTAGCGCACATCTGGTTTCTCAAGAGTCTGCCTTCCAAAATCGGCACCCTCCTGGACATGACCATGGCCGATCTGGAAAAGGTGCTCTATTTCGACGCCTATATCATTCTGGATCCCCTGGAGACCAGTTTTCAGAAGATGCAGGTCATTTCCGAGGATCAATATATCCAGATCGTCGAGCACTATGGAGAGTCGGCTATCAAGGTCGGCATGGGGGCCGAGGCGATCAAGGAGCTTCTCGAGGAGATCGATCTGGCCGAACTCAAGGAGTTTTTGCGCGAGGAATCCCGGTCCACCCGATCCCAGACCAAGAAGAAGAAACTGGCCAAGCGGCTGCATATCGTTGAGGCATTTCTGGAATCCGATAACAAGCCCGGATGGATGATTCTCGAGGTCATTCCCATCATCCCCCCGGATCTCCGGCCGCTGGTGCCTCTGGATGGGGGACGGTTCGCCACCTCTGACCTGAACGATCTCTACCGCCGGGTGATCAACCGGAACAACCGGCTGAAACGTCTTCTGGAACTTGGAGCCCCGGATATCATTATCCGTAACGAAAAACGGATGCTTCAGGAATCTGTGGATGCCCTTTTTGACAACGGGCGTCGTGGCCGGGCCATCACCGGGACCAATGGAAGGCCCCTCAAGTCCTTGAGCGACATGATCAAGGGAAAGCAGGGACGGTTCAGGCAGAATCTTCTTGGGAAACGCGTCGACTATTCCGGTCGATCCGTTATCTGCGTGGGGCCCAATCTCAAATTGCATCAATGTGGTCTCCCCAAGAAGATGGCTCTGGAGTTGTTCAAGCCGTTCATCTATTCCCAGCTCGAGGCCCGTGGCTATGCATCCACGATCAAGAGCGCCAAGAAAATGGTCGAGCGGGAAGAGGTCGTGGTCTGGGATATTCTGGAAAACGTGGTCAAGGAATACCCCATTCTTCTCAACCGCGCTCCAACCCTTCATCGGCTGGGGATTCAGGCTTTTGAACCCATCCTGATCGAAGGGAAGGCCATCCGTCTGCATCCCCTCGTTTGTACGGCCTTTAACGCCGACTTCGACGGTGACCAGATGGCGGTCCACGTTCCCTTGTCCGTCGAGGCCCAGATCGAGGCCCGTGTGCTGATGATGTCCACGAACAATATCCTTTCCCCGGCCAATGGAGCTCCAATCATTGTGCCTACCCAGGATATGGTTCTTGGGCTCTATTATCTGACAGTCCCCAGGTATTTTGAACCCGGGGAGGGGAAGATCTTTTCGTCACCCCAGGAAGTCATTGCAGCGTACGATGCAGGGTGTCTGGGACTGCATGCCATGATCACCGTGCGTATCGACGGTGAGCGTGTCGAAACAACCCCGGGCCGGGTGCTCATCGGAGATATCCTTCCCAAAGGGGTGCCGTTTCATCTGGTCAACAAGATCATGGACAAACGGTCCATCGCCAATCTGGTGGGAGAGGCCTATAGACATGCAGGAACCAAGGCAACGGTTCTGGTCTGCGACCGGATCAAGGCCCTTGGTTTCGAATACTCGACCCGGGCGGCAGTGACTGTCGGAGTCAAGGATCTGACTATTCCTCAGGAAAAATCCGAGTTGCTCGAATCCGCAACGACCGAGGTCGAACAGATCGAACAGCAGTATAATGACGGTATCATCACCAAGACGGAGAAATACAACAAGGTCGTTGATGTCTGGACCAAGACCACGAATGAAGTTGCCACGGTGATGATGAAAAAACTTTCCACGGAAATCCTGGTTCATCCTGTGACAGGGGAGAAGAAGGAGAATCAGAGCTTCAACCCCATTTACATGATGGCCACTTCCGGGGCCCGTGGTAACAAGGATCAGATGCGGCAGCTTGCCGGAATGCGCGGACTCATGGCCAAACCCTCGGGTGAGATCATCGAGACCCCCATCACGGCTAATTTCCGGGAAGGGTTGACTGTTCTGCAGTTCTTCACCTCCACACATGGAGCTCGGAAAGGCTTGGCGGATACGGCACTCAAGACAGCCAACTCCGGATATCTGACCCGTCGTCTCGTTGACGTTTCCCAGGATGTCATTGTCAGTGAAGATGACTGCGGGACCGTGGATGGGCTTGAGATCACGGCTATGGTCAAGGGAGGCGAGGTTCGTCAAAAACTCGGCGAGCGTGTGCTCGGCAGAATAGCCATGCACGACGTCGTCAATCCCGAAACCGGAGAGTGCATCGTTCCTGTTGGCGCAATGATCGACGAAGATTGTGCGGAAAAGATTGATGCCTCCAACCTAACGAGCATCATGATTCGTTCCGCATTGACCTGTAACAGCGTACACGGTGTATGTGCCAAATGTTACGGCCGGGATCTTGCCCGTGGGCATCTCATCAATGTGGGTGAGGCCGTAGGGATCATTGCCGCTCAAAGTATCGGGGAACCCGGAACCCAGTTGACCATGCGCACCTTCCATATCGGCGGAACGGCTTCCCGTGAGATTGAGCAGTCTTCACACAAGGCCCAGAATGACGGTCAGGTTGTGCTTTCTCGTGTCAGGGTTGTCACGAACGCCGACGGGAAGATGTTTGTTCTCAGTAAGAACGGCCAGCTCAAGATCGTCGATAATCAGGGGCTCGAGCGGGAAAGATATCCTCTTCCCAACGGAGCGACGCTTTTCTTCAACCAGGGAGATACGGTCACTAAGGGTTCAAAGCTCGCTGAATGGGATCCGTTTAACGAACCCTTTATTGCTGACGTGGACGGGATCGTAAAGTTCGCCGATGTGATCGAGGGAAGGACCGTGCAGGAAAAAAGGGATCTGACAACCAACAGGACGACCCTCAGCATTATGGAGTACCGTTCGACCAACCTGCGGCCCACCGTATCTCTCTGCGATGCCGACGGAAATGTTCTGACCCGTCCGGGAGGCTCATCCCAGGCTATTTTCCAGCTGCCTGTGGGTGCACTGCTCATGGTCCAGGACGGGCAGGAGGTTCAGGCCGGTGAATTCATAGCCCGTAAGCCGCGTGAAACCTCCAAGACCAAGGACATCGTCGGTGGTCTTCCCAGGGTTGCCGAGCTCTTTGAGGTACGCAAGCCCAAGGATCCGGGGATCATCTCGGATATTGAAGGCATAGCCTCTTTTGGTGCTGATTCCAAGGGTAAGCGCAGGATCGTGATTACTCCCGATGTGGGAGAAACCCGGGAATACCTCATTCCCAAGGGCCGTCACATAACCGTACAGGAAGGGGATTTCGTCGAGGCCGGAGAATTGTTGACCGCAGGGATACCGGATCTGCACGATCTTCTGGCTGTTCATGGTGAGAAGTTCCTGGCCAACTATCTTGTGGAAGAGGTCCAGCACGTCTATCGTTCCCAGGGTGTTTATATTAACGACAAGCATATCGAGATCATTGTTCGGCAGATGCTCAAGAAGGTTAACATCCTCGATCCCGGTGACACCGGATTTCTGATCGGTGAGCATATCGAGAAGAGCCGCTTCTTCGATGAGAATTCCAAGTGCGTGGCCAACGGACTTCGGCCGGCAACGGCAGAGCCTCTGGTCCTCGGGATCACCCAGGCGTCGCTTTCTACCGAGTCGTTCATTTCTGCGGCTTCCTTTCAGGAAACGACCAAGGTGCTTACCGAGGCTGCACTCCAGGGCAAGGAGGATTCACTGCTCGGGCTCAAGGAGAATGTTATTGTTGGACGGCTTGTGTCTGCCGGTACGGGATACAAAGCCTATGTGGAAAATGCTATCGACGTGCCCGGTCAGGCTGAAAGTCCTGACAAATTCCTTGAGGAGCTGGCTCGGGATCCGATTCTGGCCGACACGGACAATATGTATGGTTCCGCAAGGTCCCTGGCTGGTTCCAAGCTGCAAGTGTTCCAGGAGCAATCACGGAACAACGAGTCCCAAATCGATTAAGGTTGCCTGAAATGTGGGGCGAATGAAACCAAAGGCTTGACAAGCCAATTCGCTTTCAATAACTGACGGCGTTTCTAAAAGTTATTCTATATGGAGGTCGTATGCCTACGATAAATCAATTGGTGCGCAAGGTGCGGGCCAAACAAGTCAAGGCAAAGAAGACCGCTGCCCTGGAGAGATGTCCTCAAAAGCGCGGGGTCTGTGTGCGAGTCTATACGACTACCCCGAAGAAACCGAATTCCGCGTTGCGCAAAGTCGCAAGGGTGCGGCTTACCAATGGGATTGAAGTCACATCGTATATTCCCGGTGAAGGACATAATCTGCAAGAGCATTCGGTGGTCATGATTCGTGGTGGTCGTGTCAAGGATATTCCAGGTGTTCGGTTTCACATCATCCGTGGTACCTTGGATACTTCCGGGGTTCAGGACAGGCGTCAAAGCCGCTCCAAGTACGGAACTAAGCGTCCTAAATAGTGGAAAAGGAGTAAGCAATGCCTAGAAAAGGACCGGCTCCCAAACGGGAAGTACTGCCTGATCCGAAATTCGGGAGTCGCATTGTCACAAAGTTTATCAACCGGCTTATGGTTGATGGAAAAAAGAGTGTAGCTGAGAAAATTTTTTACACCGCCATCGAGGATGTCGCCACGAAAACCAATGAAGAGCCCCTCAAGGTCTTTGAAAAGGTTCTGGAGAGCGTCAAGCCTCAGATGGAGGTCAAGTCTCGCCGCGTCGGCGGTGCGACGTATCAAGTTCCCATGGAGGTACGCCCTGCCAGGCAGGAATCGTTGGCGATCCGCTGGCTGGTTACATACGCCCGAACAAGAGGGGAAAAAGGCATGGTTGCCCGGCTCGCTGCCGAATTCAACGATGCCATCAATAACCGGGGTGGGGCGATCAAGAAAAAAGACGACACTTATCGCATGGCCGAAGCCAACAAGGCCTTTGCCCATTACCGGTGGTAATTAGGAGTTAGCGTGGCACGAGTCGTACCTATCAAGAAGCAAAGAAATATTGGGATCATGGCCCACATTGATGCGGGCAAGACCACAACCACTGAGCGTATCCTTTTTTATACGGGTATATCGCATAAGATCGGTGAGGTTCA
The DNA here is from genome assembly GCF_053851535.1 of Desulfoplanes sp. PS50. NCBI lineage: Bacteria > Pseudomonadati > Thermodesulfobacteriota > Desulfovibrionia > Desulfovibrionales > Desulfoplanaceae > Desulfoplanes > Desulfoplanes sp. PS50. The sequence goes on from NZ_JBSPZA010000030.1 coordinate 50,593, forward strand.
TGATGGCCAGGCGACCATGGATTGGATGGAGCAGGAACAGGAGCGTGGCATCACGATTACATCGGCTGCTACTACCTGTTTCTGGAAAGACCATCGTATCAATATCATTGATACGCCTGGGCACGTTGATTTTACCGTGGAAGTCGAGCGCGCGTTGCGTGTCCTTGACGGGGCCGTAGCTGTTTTTTGCGCGGTAGGTGGGGTCGAGCCTCAGTCCGAGACTGTATGGCGTCAGGCTGATCGATACAAAGTTCCCCGTATTGCCTTTGTCAACAAAATGGACCGATCGGGAGCCGATTTTTTCCGGGTTGTCGACATGATTTCCTCTCGTCTGAAGGCCAAACCGGTCCCCCTGCAGATTCCCATCGGAAGTGAAGATGCCTTTGAGGGGGTTATTGACCTCGTTCACGGCAAGGCTTTGTTTTTCGATGAGCAGTCCATTGGAGAGAACTACGAATTTGGCCCCATCCCAGAGGCCTTGCAAGCTGAGGCGGATCAGTGGCGGCAGTCGCTTATCGAGGCCGTGGCCGAGGAAGATGAAACGTTGCTCGACCGTTACCTTGAAGGTGAAGAGATCAGTCCTGAAGAGCTTGCCGAAGCGGTTCGCAAGGAGACAGTCAACCTGAGCATCTGTCCTGTTCTCTGTGGATCGGCTTTCAAGAATAAGGGGGTTCAGCCCCTGCTTGACGCCGTTGTTTCCTATCTTCCTTCGCCTGTAGACATCCCGGCCATGGTCGGTCATGCTCCCGATTCTGAAGAGCGGATCGAATGTATCTGCGATGACGATGAACCCTTGGGGGCTCTGGCCTTCAAGCTTATGGCCGATCCTTTCATCGGTCATCTGACCTTTTTGCGGATTTATTCCGGAAATATTGTTGCGGGCACAACCGTGCTCAATGCCGCATCCGGGAAGAAGGAACGCATCGGTAGACTTCTCAAGATGCACGCAAACAAGCGTGAGGAGATCAAGGAAGCCTTTGCCGGGGACATTGTCGCTGCAGTCGGATTGAAATATACCGCGACCGGTGAGACCTTGTGTGCACAGGAGCGTCCGGTGCTGCTCGAGTCCATCGATTTTCCCGATCCGGTCATCGAAGTAGCCATTGAACCAAAAACCAAGTCCGACCGCGATTCCCTGAGCCAGGCGCTTCAGAAGCTCACCAAGGAAGATCCCTCGTTTCGGGTCAAGACCAATGAAGAGACCGGTCAAACCCTTATCGCCGGAATGGGTGAACTCCATCTTGAGATTATCGTGGATCGTCTCACTCGCGAGTTTGGTGTGGATGCCAACGTCGGTCAGCCTCAGGTTGCCTACCGGGAAACCATCACCAAGGCGGTCAAAGAAGATCTCAAATACGCCAAGCAGTCAGGTGGACGCGGCCAGTACGGTCACGTCGTCATCGAGGTGGAGCCGCAGGAGCCAGGTGCAGGGTACGAGTTCGAGAACAAGATTGTCGGTGGTGTCATTCCCAAGGAATATATCCCTGCTGTTGACAAGGGTATCCGGAATGCATTGACCAGCGGCGTCCTCGCAGGATTTCCTGTTGTCGATGTCAAGGTCAGTCTTGTCTTCGGATCCTACCATGATGTGGACTCCTCGGAACAGGCTTTTTACATCGCAGGTTCCATGGCCATCAAGGAGGCCTGCAGGAAGGGCGGAGGTGTTATTCTGGAGCCGATCATGTTCGTTGAGATCCTTACGCCCGAAGATTACCTCGGAGACGTTATGGGCGATGTGAACGGACGTCGCGGCAAGGTAAGCAATATGGAATCTCGTATGGGGACACAGATCATTCGTGCCTATATTCCATTGAGCAATATGTTCGGATATGCCACGGATCTCAGGTCCAAGACTCAGGGCCGTGCCACATATTCCATGCTCTTTGATCATTATGAAAAGGTACCAACTTCTGTTGCTGAAGAACTCCTGAAGAAGATCTAGCAGCACCGTGAAGAGCACCGGGGGAAGGGACCCGCGTGTGTCGCAACGGCCAAACCGGTTTATTCGCAACACTTAGG
>NZ_JBSPZA010000031.1:0-37680 GCF_053851535.1 Desulfoplanes sp. PS50
AAGAAATTTAAGAAATTTAAGAAATTTTAGAGATTTCGGAGAGTTCAGAGATTCTAGAGATTTCAGAGGGCTAAGAGATTGAAGAGATGCCTTTTGGCAGGTTTGAATTTCTGAAATTTCCTGCATCCTGATTTCTGGTTCGCACGTTTTAATCAGGTCCTGGATTTTTTTGGATCAGAAGTAGCGCATGGATGTTTTTTTGAGTTCCTTGGTGCTGAACAGGAGATCGAACTGGGTGACCCCGGTCTCTTTCACGAGTTCGTCCACGACCCGCAGACAATCATCTTTGCTTTTGCCGTGGATCATGGTGTAGAGGTTGTACGGCCAGTCCATGCAGCTTTTGCGCTGGTAGCAATGGGAGATTTCAGGCCGCTTGGCCATGGTCTTACCTATGGCGTTTATGTCGTCTCCCTCTTCCACGTACCAGGCGACCATGGCGTTGAATCCGTAGCCGGCCTTCTGATGTCTGAGGGTCGCCCCGAACCGGCGGATGTACCCCTTGTCCTTCATATCCCTGATCAGGGAGATGACAAAGGTTTCATCCACCCCGGCCTCGCGGGCTATGTCGGCAAAAGGCGTGGGGGAGAGGGGGATCGATCCCTGGAGCTGCTTAAGGACCTTGTGCTCGGCCTGGGTGAAAGAGACGGGTGTGGTCTGTTCGTTCATGATGGCTGGATGGGGTTTATTGATAAAAAAAATCCAATACCCTTTTCATGGCCGGATCGCAACCGTGGGCCCGGATCTTGCCTTTGCCCGTTGTGCCGGGTAGCCAGGGCGATCGCTGTCATTGGTTTTGCAAAGGAGGAAGCATGCACATAGCCGTACTTGGAGGAGGAAGCTGGGGAACGACCCTGGCCGATCTGCTGGCCCGCAAGGGGTTTGGCGTCACATTGTGGGTCAGAAATCCGGATCATGCCCGAAGGATGAATGCGGACCATATCAACAAACGGTATCTTCCCGGGGTTGCCCTGAGTCCGGATCTCGTGGTTTCCTCGAATATCGCGGCGGCCATGCGGGATACGGAGTGCATCCTGGTGGCCGTGCCTTCCCAGTATGTCCGTGGTCTGCTTACGGAGCACTACCATTTTTTTCCCCACCGGCCCGTGGTGGTCTGCGCCAGCAAGGGGGTGGAGAACGAGACCTTAAAGCCCATGTCGCGGGTGATTGCCGAGGCCCTGGAAGGAAAGTCGCCGCGCTACGCCATTTTGTCCGGCCCCTCTTTTGCGGAAGAGGTGTGTCGGCAGCTGCCTACCGCGGTCTCCCTGGGATGCGAGGACAGACAGCTCGCGCACAGGATCAGGGACATTTTTTCAACGGACGCTTTTCGGGTCTACACCACCCCCGATTTCAAGGGCGTGGAGCTCGGCGGGGCGGTCAAGAATATCATGGCCATTGGAGCGGGTATTGCCGATGGACTCGGGTTTGGTCATGATGCCCGGGCCGCTTTGATCACCCGGGGGCTTGCCGAGATGTCGCGTCTGGGCCAGGCCATGGGGGCTCAGGAGCGGACCTTCATGGGACTCTCCGGGATGGGCGATCTCGTACTGACCTGCACCGGTGATCTGAGTCGAAACCGTCAGGTCGGCCTGAAGCTTGGTCAGGGGATGAAGCTCGAAGAGATACTCACCCACATGCACATGGTCGCTGAAGGGGTCAGGACCACCCGTTCGGTCTACGGACTGGGCAAGGAATACGGTATCGAGCTGCCCATTACCGAGCAGGTCTACAAGGTGCTTTATGAAGACAAGGACCCGCGAACAGCGGTGCAGGAGCTTATGGGGAGACGGCTCAAGGATGAGTAGAAACAAGTGCGCAGGAGGCAGGAGACGGGAGACAGGAGACGGGAGATAGGAGGCAGGAGACAGGAAAAAAGTGCGCAGTACGCAGGGCGCAGTGCGCAGGAAAGGCGGGAAAAGTGAATGCTTAGCGAGCTTGCGAGGTTAGCAGACCTTATGCAAAGCTGACGGGAAAGGCGAATGGAAGGTGAATGTCTGTAGGGGCGAACCTTGTGTTCGCCCAAACCGGAACGAGCAGGAGGAAAAGAAAGGAGGCAGGAGACAGGAGGCAGGCAAAGACGAATATGCAGCCGCAGCGATGTAGGCATACCGACAACACAGGGTCGATCATGATGGTCGGCCTTTTTTTGCGACCTTGAACCGGGGTTTCTTGACCTTGGGCAGGATGCAGAATGCATTGGCGGCCTGTTCGAGAAGCTCGAGATCTTCGGGATAGTTGACGTTTAAAAAAGGCCGTGAATTCGACATGGCATAGGGGACATGGATGCAACGCGGGTCCGGAATGGCCCGGGCCACTTTATATTGTGATCGCGTGAGAGCTTCTTTGATAAACGGGATGCCCCCTGGATCGTAGATAGCCACCAGTGCCTCGATGAATCCGGTTTCCTGCTGGATAAAGTCCGTGCGCAAAATCTTCGAAGAGCGGTTGGCATAGGCATCGACCAGCCTGGAGGCGGTGGGTGCGTCCATGAGCGGAAGATCACAGGGAAGGAACATGCAGGGACGGCCGATGTGTTCCAAGGCGGTCAGAATACCGCGAAGCGGTCCCTTCCCCGGGGCGTCATCCAGGAACCACGGGTTTGAAAGCCCGTGGTCGCGCGCGTTGCGCCCTGAAATCCAGACCCTGGAGCAGAAATGTTCAAGAACCGTGACGGATCGCTTCACCAGGTCCTGCCCATGAAAAACGACCTTGGCCTTGTCCGTGCCCATCCGGGTGCTCTTGCCCCCGGCCAGAACCACGCCGTGAAGTTCTCTGGACATGGGCATTACGCGAACAGTCCCAGGTAGATATCCCAGATTTCCTGTCCCCAAAGAACATAGAGCAGGGCTCCCATGCTCAAGAACGGACCAAAGGGGATGGCGGTCTGCATACCCCGGCCTTCGCCTTTTTTGAGATAGACCAGACTGACCATAAGACCGGCCATGGCCGAAAAGAAGATCATGATCGGCAGTCCCTGCCAACCGGTCATGGCCCCAAGCATGAGCATGAGTTTGATATCTCCGCTGCCCAATCCCTCGATTTTTTTGATCAAACGGTAGGTCTGCTGGATGAAGAGAAACAGGCCGGCCCCGGCAAGTGCTCCCACAAGGGCGTTTACAAATCCGTGGGGAAAGAAAAAAGAGCCCCCCAGGGCGATGGCAGCCCCCGGCAGGGTGATCAGGTCGGGCAGGATGAAGATGTGCAGATCGATAAAGCTGCCCACAAGAAGCAGGCCGGTCAGAACCAGCATGATCAGCCAGGTCGGCCCCAGGCCGAATCGCAGGGCCAGGAGCATGGACAAGATGCCCGAAAGCAGTTCTACAAGCGGATATTGCAGGGAGATGGGCGCTTTGCAGGATCTGCATTTTCCCTGAAGCAGAAGGTAGCTTATGACCGGGATGTTTTCCCACCAGGAGAGAACGTGACCGCATCCGGGGCAATGGGACCCGGGCCGGACAATGGACGTCCCGGCAAGATACCGGAAGATGCAGACGTTATAGAAACTTCCAAGGACCAGTCCCAAGACGAGGGTGATGAGGGCCGTTGGTATCGGCGGCAGCGGCAGAGTGTACATGGTTTCCTTCTTGACAGGATAAGGGGGGCGTCGCATACTACATTGTATTATGCACGTACCTGCAACAACGACAACGTATTGGTGGTGGCGCGACCTTGTATAGGGAAGTTGTCCACTAAAATCCAGTCCAGATACATCGTGGACAGGACTGATTTGTTCGCATGGCTGGTTTACCCCGTTTTGGCCGGTTTGAAACTTCCTCGCCGGCCCCGTACCATCAAGCCGCTTTTACTACGAGTAAGATGTTCCGGAAGATGCCAAAGCGCGACTCGATGAACGATGCCTGGCTCGGTCAGACAGTCAATCCGTCCCAAACGGGGTAACCCAGCCATACTATTCCAGACAATCGGATGAGAATAAATGTGCCCTGACATCGTGGAACGCTTCCGGGTGGCCCACGGTGATTTTTGAAAAGACAAAAAAGCCGCGGGCCCAAACCGCGGCTTTTTTTGTAAGGAGTTTTCAGATGCAATCGACCTACCGTTTTCTGCCCGAGTACACGCACGAGGAATTGGCGAGCAAACAGCTTGAAGGCCTCAAGTGGACTGTACGCCACGCCTATGAAGGAAGCACTGCGTACCATGAAAAACTCAAGGAGGCCGGGGTGGCCCCGGAAGATATCCGTACCCTGGATGACCTGACCCGGCTGCCCTTTACCACGGTCCAGGATCTTCGGGCCGGGTATCCTTTTCCCCTGGTCAGCGTACCCATGGAAGAGGTTGTCAGGGTCCATGCCTCGTCCGGAACCACGGGCAAGCGCAAGGTGCTCGCCTATACCGGGAAGGATATCGAGGATTGGAAGATCATGATGGCCAGGTGCTTTGAACTCGCCGGGCTGACCAGGCAGGACCGGATTCAGATCGCGGTGGGCTACGGATTGTGGACCGCGGGTGCCGGGTTTCAGCTGGGGTGCGAGCATTTCGGGGCCATGGCTTTGCCCCTTGGTCCGGGTAACTTGGATTTTCAGCTCCAGTTCTTGCAGGACATGCAGTCCACCTGCATGTGCTCCACAGCCTCCATGGCCCTGCTTCTGGCCGAACAGGTGGAGAAGCACGGGGTCAGGGAGAAGATCGCCCTTGACAAGCTCATCTTCGGATCGGAGCCGCATACCGTGAAGATGCGCAACCGGGTCAAACAGCTTCTGGGTGTTTCGGACTGTTTCGACATCTCCGGGCTGACCGAGCTCTATGGCCCGGGCGCGGGACTCGACTGTCCGGCCCACGAAGGGATTCACTACTGGGCGGATTATTACATCCTGGAGATCGTCGACCCCGAGACCTTGAAGCCGGTTGCCCCGGGTGAAATGGGCGAGATGGTCATCACCACCCTGTGCAAGGAGGCTGCCCCGCTTATAAGATACCGGACCAGGGATCTCTGCCGGATCATCCCCCACGCCTGTTCCTGCGGACTGTGTCTGCCCATGCACGACAAGATCATGGGCAGATCCGACGATATGATCATTTTCAGAGGGGTGAATATCTATCCCGGCCAGATCGCTGATGTGCTGGAACGATTTCCCGAGCTCAGCTCGGAGTATCAGATCCATCTGACCCGCAAGGACGGCCTGGACCACATGCTCATCAGCGTGGAACGCAAGTCCGATACCCCGGCCGATCTCGACGCCAACCTTTCCGAAGCCGTTGCCGTGGGGCTGCGCAAGAAACTCCTTGTTCGTGGCAATGTGCGCGTTGTCGATCCCCTGGGCCTTCCCAGAACCTACGGCAAAAGCAAGCGGGTGGTGGACGAGCGCAATGGGGAATGATAAAAGGATGGATTAACAGCGTCACCAAAAATGCGAGGTGGTTACAACATGATCACAAACGATGCGAATCTTGCACCCGATGTCCTCGCTTGTTTACAATCGTTTGCCCCCAGGTACATGTGGTGGAAATCACCTGAGCGTGCTGTTTTGTTTCCGTACCAACTTATAGCCCGGACAATGGACCTGGGTACTTTTGAAGACACAAAGGCCTTGGTGGAGCTTGTTGGTACGGATGTTTTACGGGAAGTGATCCTCAGGGCAGAGATAGGATGGTTTCGTCCTCGGTCATGGCATTTTTGGCATTACAAACTCGATCTGGCGTCTGATGTTCGAGAGATCCCCCCGGTTCCGGGAGAGAGGTTTGTGTAAGATGTTCACCCCCTATCTGGAAATCCTGCCACCCGTACAGCGGGAGATCTGGCCAAGGCTTCATCCCGTGGTTCAGGAAGGTTTTGTCCTGTATGGAGGAACTGCCATTGCACTGCGGATCGGTCATCGGCAATCGGTTGATTTTGATTTTTTTACCGACCAGCCGCTCGATAAAGATCGGATTTTCTCAAGATTTTCTTTTTTGGATCAGGGAACCATCATTCAGGATGAACCCGAAACCTTGTCAGTGAGTGTTCCAGGCAATGGGGATTGGGTGAAGATATCCTTTTTCGGGGGCATACATTTTGGTCGAGTCGGTCTGCCTGAATCGACCGAAGATGACGTATTGCTGGTGGCATCCTTCGATGACCTCATGGCAACCAAGGTGAAAACAATCCTGCAACGTATATCTGCCAAGGATTATCAGGATATCGCGGCAATGGTCTTGGCCGGGGTCAGTCTCTCAAGGGGGCTGGGTGCGGCGTGTAACCTGTTTGGTCGTCATTTTTCTCCTAATGAAAGTCTGAGGGCTTTGACCTATTTCAAGGGAGGGGATCTGGACGTTCTCGATCAGAAAACGCGAAACATTCTTGTTCAGGCTGCAAAAGAAGTAGATGCGATTGAGGACGTGCAGATTCTGTCGAACTCCCTTGGCGTTTGAACCGACAAACCGCTAATGCGGCCAAGCCGCAATTTTAAGTTTTAAGTTCAAGCGGTTACGGAATTTTCTTGTTTTTTTATTACAGAATTTTCTGAGTAAGGTACTAATGCGGCCAAGCCGCGGTTTTAGGTTTTAAGTTTTAGGTTTTAAGTTCAAGCGGTTATAAAATTTTCTTGTTTTTTATGGCAGACTTTCACGAGTAAGGTACTAAAAGGCATGATTCATCCTTGCTTGATAGGTGCGAATTTTTTGTCGTTTATATGCATGCGGATCAACGCATAAATTTGTATCGGGATGGAGCATGAACCACCATTTTAGAATCATGATCACCCTGATGGCGGCAGTTTGTCTGACCGGCGGGTTTGCAACGCATCCGGTTTTTGCCGGTCAGCCCCGGACCCTCGAGCAATGTGCCTGCATCGAGGACGATGCCCAGCGGCTTCAGTGTTATGATCTGCTGGCGGGAAAAAAGGTCCAGGACGACAAGACGGAAATAAAGGCGCAGATCCCGCCCACTGCGGACCAAGCGGTTTCATCAGACGCGGAAATGGCACAAGCTTCTTCTGCGCACGAAGATGATCCACCCTCGTATCTGACCGGATTGTGGGAACTCGATGAATCCGTTCCCAGGGGGCGGTTTGCCCTGCGGCCCCATAGAAGTAATTACATCCTGCCCTTTACCTATAATGCCTCTCCCAACAGAGACCCCGATCACACCGGGGAGGTGGATACGGTCAAGGATGCCGAGGTCGCGTTCCAGCTGAGCATGAAGGTCAAGCTCTGGCAGGACGTTCTTGGTCAGGACATGGACCTCTGGTTCGGGTATACTCAGCGATCCTTCTGGCAGGTGTACAATTCAAAGGAGTCCTCGCCGTTTCGGGAGACCAATTACGAACCCGAGGTGCTTCTGAATTATCGCACCGATCTGGATCTTTTCGGGGTCCGACTGCGGACCATCTCTGCCGGGCTCAACCATCAGTCGAATGGGCGCGCCGAACCCCTTTCGCGGAGTTGGAACCGTCTGGTCGGCAATCTGGGGCTGGAATACGAAGATTTTGTGATTGAACTCAAGACATGGTACCGGATACCCGAATCCGAGGACGATGACGACAATCCCGATATTGACGAGTACATGGGTCCGGGCGAGCTCTGGGTATATTATTTTCATGAAGGTCACAGATTCGGAGCCATGTGGCGGAACAACTGCCGGTTCGATCACAACCGGGGCGCCCTGCAGCTGGAATGGGCCTTCCCCCTGGGCGGAAGGGTGAGCGGCTATGTGCAGTATTTTACCGGCTATGGGGAGAGCATGATCGACTACGATCATGCAGTGGACAGAATCGGGATCGGGTTTGTCCTTGATACGTGGAACTAGCAGCGAGCAGCGAGCAAACGTTTTTTAGACATGGGGAACAACCAGGGCCTGGCACGGTATGCGCCAGGCCCTGGTGCGTCATGGACCGCAATATTATCCACGTATTTTTTTTCTGACTCATCGATCATGGCACGACCTCCATCAAACATGGTCCAGGAACCCGACTGAGCAAGGGTCGATGATCCTCCTGAGACAAGCGATCCACCGTAGTTGAGCAGGCAGCCGACGCCTGTGGTAAAATAGTCGAATCCTGTCAGATACACCGGGTTGGCGAAATTGATCGAGGCCATTTCAGTACCTGGCGTTCCAAATCCAAAGTCCACGGCCAGATAGTTCTGGGCAATCTGGTCATATCCCATGAAAAAATCTTCAAAGGTGACATCCTGGATGGTAAAGGTTCCAACCGCTCCGGAATAGGTGGGGCCAAAGTCGTCAAAGGTGATGGTTGCAGCAAACAGTGGTGGGGATACCAGCGTACAGCAGACAAACAGCGAGACAAACAGGATCAGACGTTTCATGATTCCCTCCTTGTAACAAGGTGATGAACAGTTCTCGATTCGAGGCTTCGGGTCAGGCCACAGACAGATCTGATACGACAATCAGCAAGATGTGAGCCGAGATTTTTTAGCCTTTTATTTCAGAATGTTCGATCTTTTTTCTTCGCCAGGCAAATCATAGTGTACGCTTTTTCAAGTCATGGTTATACATTTTTATGCGAGGTGTCCGGAAAATCCGAACATACCGGAAAGCAGGGCGGGCAGGATCAAAAAAAGACGGGACAGACAATAATGATATATTGTCTGTCCCGTCTTTTTCCTAGGGCGCAACGATGCATACGAAAAAAGGACCTGGGCAAAACCCAGGTCCTTGTCTTTTCTGGCTCCCCGGGACGGACTTGAACCGCCAACCTAGTGATTAACAGTCACCCGCTCTGCCGATTGAGCCACCGGGGAATGATGGCGTCCCCAAGGGGATTTGAACCCCTGTACCCAGAATGAAAATCTGGTGTCCTGGACCGGGCTAGACGATGGGGACGTCTGGTGCATCATGGTGGAGGGGGGAGGATTTGAACCTCCGAAGGCGTCCGCCGACAGATTTACAGTCTGTTCCCTTTGACCACTCGGGAACCCCTCCGTGATGCGAAAGGGCTTGATATAGAAAGTCGTCTGTGGGGTCAAGTCCTAAATCGCGGGCTCGATCCGTGTATGATTATTTGTAACTATTCAGGTGCATTTCTCAAGAATCAGAATTACGAATTTAAGAAATTTAAGAGATTTAAGAAATTACAAGCGGTTAGCGTCCAGGTCCTCAATTTCTAAAATTTCTGAAATCCTTAAATCTCTGAAATTTACGGGCTGGCACTCAAATCTAACGATATATTCCAGCCTGTTGCTCCTGCTCATTTTTGACCTGAATAGTTACGATTATTTTTCAGGAAGCTGGGGAGAGTCGCTTGGAGGGAGTGCATCCATAAATTGCAGAGTCTCGATGGTCTCATCCGAGCCAAAGGCATCCTGCTTGATGGCCTTGTAGGCCTTGGTGGAAAACTCCTTGAGATCGCTGGTCCAGCGTTTCCCCCGTTTTTCCCAGAAAAGCCGGGTCGATCGGATCGCGAGCATACCTGTGCAGGCGACAATGGCCAGGTTGGTGAGCATGGCCTTGGAAAAGGATTTTTTGAGCAACTCCCTGGACTCGCTCAGGGCCAGCTCGGACTCCTGAACCTTTGCAGGCAGGTTGTCTGAAGAGGAAGGGGTATGGGTAGCACGGTCAGGCATACATTGTGTCCGCGAAAGCATGTTTCATTGTGCAGGAAAAAAATCCGTGAGCTCATCCATGGATCATGTGAGGGCGTACAGCTCCAAGGGGGAGAAGCCAGAGCGTCTCAAAGGGTATGTTTTTCCCGGATGAATGTGAAAAACAGTCTCGTTTAAACCATACGAGATCACCTGACATTGTCAATGGGCCCGGCGGGGACGCTCAAGGCTGATTTGTTCGCATGGCCGGTTCACGCCCGTTCTAATGCGGCCAAGCCGCAGTTTTAGGTTTTAAGCTTAAAGTTCAAGCTGTTATAAAATTTTCTTGTTTTTTATGGCAGACTTTCGCGAGTAAGGTACTCATCGGTTTGAAACTCTCTCGCCGGGCTTTTGGCATCGGGCAATGTTAAAACGTCCGGATCGGCAGGATGGTAACCGTTCCGGACGTTTTTTTGAATATGCGTACAAGCTGCCCATGCGGCTTACAAATGTCTCTTTTGCCTTCAGGGTCGTAGCAGCTTTCTCTTACTCGGCTTGCGCACCCATGGAATCGCCGGCAGCCTCCTTGTCCTGGATGGACAAAAGGGTGACATCGAAGATCAATGTGGAATTGGGGCCGATTGTCGGACCGGCCTGGCGTTCGCCATAGGCGAGTTCTGCCGGGATATAGATCATCCAGTGGTCACCGGTTTTCATCTTCTGCAGTGCCTCGGTCCACCCCTTGATCACGCCGTTGACAGGGAAGGTGGCCGGTTCGTTCCGGGAGTAGGAGCTGTCGAATTCAGTGCCGTCAACCAGGGTTCCCTTGTAGTGCACGGTGACGATGTCGTCCTCTGCGGGACGTGTGCCATTACCCTCTTCAATGATCTTGTACTGGAGACCGCTTTCCAGGGTGACCACGCCTTCCTTGTTGGTATTTTCCTCGAGGAATGCCTTGCCCTTGGCGGCATTTTCTTCAGACTGCTTCTTGATTTCCTGGACTCGTTCTTCCATCAGTTCCTGCTGCCACTGCATGAGCACTTCCTTGGCCTCGTCAGGGGTGAGCAGAGTGGTCGCGTTGGCAAAGGCGTGATCGATACCCAGGGCGACGAATTCGGGATTCACGTCAAGTCCTTGCTGGCTGATGGTCCTGCCGATGTCCATGCCAATGGCGTAGCTGACCTTTTCCTGCTGGGTGGTCAGGGTCTGAGAGGTATCGGAAGTTTTTGCAGTATCGTTTTCCTGGGAGCAGGCAGTGGCAAAAAACAGGAGACACGCAAGTGTCAAAAAGGCTTTTTTCATGAGAATGGCTCCATGGTATCGTGATTGTATTGTGTGGGTTTTGATTGCATGATTGACGAACATTGAGGAGAAAACCGGGATTTTTTCTGCACACCCTCCCCTCGAACCAGATTGGTTATTTCTCACTAATCGGGCCCATTTGCAACCGTGAAGGTCGCATGTGACCAAAGAGACACGATTGTCAATCAGGCAAAGGCTCGGTATACGGAATCTTTCCATGAACGAAAACTCCGGAGTGAACCATGATTCGCATTAATGAACATTACACGAAATTACAGGCCTCATATCTTTTTTCTGACATCGCCAAACGGGTCGCTGCCTTCCAAAAGGCCCATCCCGGCAAAGAGATCATCCGCCTCGGGATCGGGGACGTGACCATGCCGTTGCCCGCTGCCTGTATCCAGGCCATGCACACGGCTGTGGACGAGATGGCCGAACAAAAGACCTTTCGTGGATACGGTCCGGAGCAGGGATACGATTTTCTGCGCGAGGCTATTGCTGCCGAAGATTTTCAGGTCCGCGGGGCAGACATTGCTGCCGACGAGATCTTCATCAGTGACGGGGCCAAGTGCGATACCGGCAACATTCAGGAACTCTTTGCCCGGGATATCAGCGTGGCCATTCCCGATCCGGTTTATCCGGTCTATCTGGACACCAATGTCATGGCCGGACGGACCGGGGCGTACAAGGATGGCCGCTATGAGGGCATCACCTACATGGACTGCACGGCCGAGAACGGATTCGTGCCCGCCCTGCCCGAACACCCCGTGGATCTCATCTATCTCTGTTTCCCCAACAACCCTACCGGCACGACGATCTTCAAAGAGGCCCTGCAGGAATGGGTCGATTACGCCCGGGCAAACAATGCGCTTATTCTCTATGATGCCGCGTACGTGGCCTTTATCCGGGATGAAACTCTGCCCCAGTCCATCTACGAGCTTCCGGGGGCCAAAGAGGTGGCCATCGAGTTCCGGAGTTTTTCCAAGACAGCCGGGTTTACCGGCACCCGCTGCGCGTATACGGTCGTACCCAAGACCTGTCGTGCTTTTGACGACAACGGGGAGGCGCATGACCTGCACTCCATGTGGAACCGCAGGCACTCCACCAAGTTCAACGGGGTCTCCTATCCGGTCCAGCGGGCCGCCGCAGCCGTTTACAGCGAGGAAGGCAAAAAACAGGTCCGCGAACTTTCAGACTATTACCTGAAGAACGCCGCCCTGATCCGGGAAAAGATGCAGGGGCTCGGATTCGCCTGCGTGGGGGGCGAGAATTCCCCCTATATCTGGGTCAGCGGCAACCGGGGTTCCTGGGAGCTCTTTGATCTTCTTTTGAGCGAGGCGGGCGTGGTCTGCACGCCCGGGGCGGGATTCGGCAAATGCGGAGAAGGGTATATCCGGATCAGCGCGTTCAATAGTCATGACAACGTGGCCAGGGCCATGGAAAGGATTGAAAAGGCGCTTTCTTAGTTTGATGTTCGAGGATATCTCAAGCGGCCCCCATGCTGTGTTCCCAGTTTTCTGGGGCTGCTTTGGAATGTCTTCAAGATAAACGAAATTCAAATTCAGATTATTTGTTCAGTCCTTACCTGATCGCTCGGCAGTTCCTGCCCGGGATTCTTTTATTGCGTCAAGGATATCTTCAGTTATTGCTTTTGTTTGTATCCCTGCAACATCAAAAGGAGATTTGGGTGCTTGAGTGAAGACGATCTTGAAGGTTTCACCGCTTCGCCGCTTGATGATGACATCTTCTGATTTTGCAAAATCAAGAACCGCAGAAAATTTTTGACGGGTTTCTGAATATGTATAGACTTTCATCAAGTCACCTCCACCATTTGAATATCCAAACTTTGAGCGGCTTCAATTATTTTTCGGTCAAGAAATATTATAACGCTCCTCAGTTGTGTTCAATATTCAAAATTTTGGGAGGTTCATCTCGAAGTGGTTAGCAGATTGAAATGTTCGTCCTCATAGATTGGCTTTTGGCGAGGCTCTTTGATCCATGTAAAGTATTTTTTGTTTTCGAGGTGCGTTGCAAACTGGTGGATAATGCAGATGATGAACCAGCTCAGAAGCATAGTTGCCACTGTATGGCTGAGATAATGGGCCCCTCTGAACATCTGATAGAGTCCCATGATCCAGCCCATGGCCAAGCCTGTACCCAGTCCCGTTATTTTGTGCCTGCGTTTTTTGAACATAAAAAATAATGCCATCATTGCGAAACCACCTGAAGCATGCCCTGCTGGAAAACATTTGCCCGCGCGTTTTGGTCGAAATCCATTGGGATAGCTTTCAAAGAGTTTTACATAGGGATAAACGCCATCGTACCGTTGGATCTGATACGGACAGTACATGTTTGTAACCTGTTTTGCCCTAGCCACCAGGAAGGGGACAAGGATCAGCGCGGAAATAAAAATGACCAGTCCTTTTCGCCTTAACGGGAAGTCGTTCTTTTTAAAGGACAGTCCCAGACAGAGAATGCTGAGCACCCCCAAGGCGACAATCATTTTTTTGCTTCCGGAATAAAAAATAGTTCGCAAAAACTGATTACTATCCGCAACGATCCAGGTTCCTGTGTTAAAATTGAAAAAATGATCTTGAATTACAAGATCGAGGTTTGTGTATTCGAAGAGAGCTGTCACCATGATTAGCAGGATGACAGCAGCAAGCTGACTTGTGAGTATCTTTTTTCGATTCATGGTTACTGTTTCTGAGCGGGTTGCGGAGCATCATTCCCGGTCAAGGAAATGGATATGTCTTTGTCCCACCGGTTCAATCCGTGTTTGTACAGATAGCTCGCGCTCTGGTAATAGCTTACAGTTCGGTCCTTTTGCACATCTGTCAGGAGGATGGGCTCGGTTTTACTCTCATACATGGTCTCGTCAGCTATTTTATAACTGCCTACTTTTTTTTGGGGTTCCAGAATAGTCAGGGTGCCGTTTTCAACCAGTCCCAGTTTTTGGTAATTTCCGACCAATGCGCGGGGGACAAATCCTTCTGCCAGAATATCTCGACCGAAGAATTTGCTTTTATAGTTCCAGTTGAGTTTTCCCAGTAGGGTGGGCATGAGATCGATCTGGCTTGCCAGGGTATCTACTTTTCCGGGTTCTATCAGCTTAGGGGCGTAAAAAAACAGCGGAATGTGATATCGGTGCAGCGGCAGTTCGGATTTTCCGGCGCTGTGGGCACAATGGTCCGCCACCACCACAAAGATCGTATTATCAAACCAGGGTCTTGTCCTGGCCGTTTCAAAAAACTGCTGCAGGGCATAATCGGTATATTTGACCCCGCCGTTGCGGCCTTCATGGGAGGGAATATCGATTTTTCCCTCGGGATAGGTGAAGGGGCGGTGATTGGAGGTGGTCATGACAAAGCCAAAAAAGGGCGTGTTGGCTTTATAAGATGCATCGAATTCTTTGAGAGAACGCCGGAAGATGTCCTCGTCGCATACCCCCCAGACATTGGCGAAGGTGATTTCTTCGTTGGCCAAATTATTCCTGTCCACGATATCAAAACCATTGCTGCCGAAAAAAGCGTTCATGTTGTCAAAATAGCCGTACCCTCCGTACAAAAAGGTCGTGTTGTAGCCCCGTTCTTTGAACAGAAATCCGGCGGAAAACATGTTTCCACAGTCCGGCCGTTTGACGATAGAGCGTCCCGGAGTAGGCGGAACAGACAGGGTGACGGCTTCCATGCCCCGAACTGTCCGGGTCCCGGTGGCATAAAAACGGGTAAAAACAAGGCTCTCTTTGGCTAGATTATCCAAAAATGGAGTGATGCCTCTGGTACTGCCGAACGCTCCCAGGTATTTGGCGCTCAGACTTTCAACCATGATAAGCACCACGTTGGTTTTTTTTTCTTTCCCCTGATGCATGACGGTACGGGTAATCATCTTGTCCTGGAAAGCATCGTTTTGCACCCCCATAGCCTGGTGCAGGGTCGCAAAGCCTTTGTCTACAGGCATGGTTGTATAAAATGTGTCATAGTCGAGCTGGTTATTGATGAATGCTGAGAAGAGCTGGTATATCCCGTTTTTTGATAATTCATTTTCGTGCATATTTCTGGAAAATGAGGCCCATGAGGTATCAATGAAGTGATAATTACAGATCATGAGTATGACCAGCATCAGACCGACCAATGCCCGTTTGCCCACCGATAAGGCCGCCTCTTCAATTACCCCGATACGCTTGCGGAACACGAAAACAAGTCCTGCCGCTCCGGCAAAGATACCGGCAAACAGCGTGGGAACAGGATAGGACTCCAGGATATTTCCTATCACTTCATTGGTGTATACAAGATAATCTACCGCGATGAAGTTGTACCGGACCCCGAATTCGTCCCAGAACAGAAATTCCGCTACACAATCAAACAGCAGAAGGGTGAAGGTCACGAAAAAAAGGCCGAACAGCATCACGCGGTTCATCCGGGTATTGAAAAATCGTCGGGAAACAACAGTCAGATAGACCAACAGGGGAATGGCCAAGTAGAGTGAGGCCACCAAATCGTAGAAACAGCCTGTGGCAAAAATACGCAACAGCGTTCCCGGCGTGTGGCCGATTTCGGGAAAAACAAGGGCTGTGAAAACAATCCGCAAAACCAACGAGGTCGTAATGCAGGCCGTAAGGAAGAAAAATACCAACCGGTATCGGTCGGGACGGGCAATCGAGAGTTTCATGGGGATCCTTTGCTGAACAGACTAAGTATGATCATTTTTTTCAAAAGGATGGGCAGCTGCCTATCCATATCCGATTTCTTGCCACGATCAGAACGGGCAGGAGGATCTGCCGATGTCTTCATAATTTTGGACTGAGTTGGCGGCAGAAGCCTTTTTTGTTTTTTTGCCCAGTTAAGACGTCGGTTATAGTCCATGGACCGGTCATCAAAATTGTCATCTGGAGATCGAGAATTGAAGGCGCGGAAGAGGCTGCTTATGCCGTTGTGTGACAGCTCGTTCGCGGTATCGTTATCGGAGATGTTGAATTCGTCCGAGGAAATCCAGAGAACTGGAAGCGCAAGGAGGACGTAGGCAGCCAGAAAGGCAATCCGGGGCTTGAAGTCGGCTGGGTACTCAAAGGCTCGAACCAAAAATGGCTGAAGCTTCATCAGAAAGAGGGCGGACGTCAGCCCACTAATGAGGATGAATATCACTATGGAATCGGGGTGCCAGATAGGTGTCAGAATATTTCGGAGGGAGATGAGGTAATCAACATCTATCAAACTGAAGCGGGTGTCAAATTTCCAGAAAAAGAAAAATTCGATTTCGGCAAGGCAGATAAGGCCGAAGAGAGTCAGAAAGACGAGCAGGAGGAACCAGCCCTTTTGTCTCCTGGAGCAAGCTGGTTTGTCGGGCATACAGGTGAGGTAGATGACGGCGGGAATATTCAAAAATACCAGAGTGATGCAGTCGTTGAGAACTCCGGCTCCAAGAATGGAAGGCATTTCTGTCCAGGATACTTGAGCCGGCTGGCCGAAAATTTTCCACAGGACAAGGCGCAGCAGCACCGAAATGCCCAGATAGAAGAGGGAAATGATCTGAAGCGGTAGAAAGCGGCTGAGCCATGAAAAGCTGTTCATATATATCTTTCTGAGTTTGATTGGGTCTGGTTGGCTCCGGGGTATGACAAAAACTCAAAAGAGCACCATCAAGAAATGTGCCATGAAATTTTATTATTAAAACGAGGCTGTTGGGTTTGGAGGAGGGAACTGGTGTATAAAAATTTGTACGCGCGGCTACAAGATTCATGATTGATGTCATGAATCTTGTACGTCATGTGTGGCGTTTGGGAGATTTTGCAGGGGGTGACTAGTTCGGGATGTGTACAGTTATTCCATGCGAAGTTTTTTGAGCTTGTACTGCAGATTGCTCCGGCTGATGCCCAGAAGTGTGGCCGCTCTGGCCTGGATTCCCTGGGATCGAATCAGGGCCTGCCGGATGATTTCCCGCTCCACGGTTTCAAGGTGAATGGGCAGGGAAAAATCCTTGGACGACAACTCTGCGTCATAAGCCGGGAGCGGTCTGGCTGCCGCATGAATGGATCGGATTTCTCCTGGAAGGGCTTCAACCTCGAGGATATTCGTTGTACTGAACAGGATACCCCTTTCAATGGCGTTTCGCAGTTCTCGGATATTTCCGGGCCAGGAATATGCTTCGAGACAAGCCATGGCTTCGGGGGAGATTTCGGACATTGATCTGCCCAGTTCCTCAGCTGTTTTTTTGAGTAAGAAGACTGCCAGCAGGGGAATGTCCTCCCTGCGTTTTTGCAGGGGCGGGACTCTCAATTCGATCACTCTGATCCGGAATAGGAGATCCTGTCTGAAGGTTCCCTGTTCGACCATAGACTGAAGGTCTCTGTTGGTGGCGGCCAGAATACGGATGTTGCTCGAAATTTCAATGGCTCCCCCCACCCTGCGGAACGTCTTTTCTTGGAGGAAGCGCAGTAGTTTTGCCTGAAAGGCCATCGAGAGTTCGCCAATTTCGTCGAGAAACAAGGTCCCACCGTCGGCAACCTCGACCAGTCCCTTTTTTCGTTCCAAGGCTCCGGTGAATGCGCCTCGTTCGTGTCCGAAGATTTCGCTTTCAAGCAGGGTCTCGGTCAGCGCCGCACAATTGATGGCCACCCAGGGATTGGTGGACCTTGAACCGGCTCGGTGTAAGGTCTTGGCCACCAATTCCTTGCCCACCCCTGTTTCTCCAGTGATCAGGACCGGTGAAGGAGCCTGAGCTACCTGGGCGATTTCCTGGATGAGTTTCTTGTGGGCTGGGCTTTGGCCAATGAGTTCCTTGCCGAAGTTTTTTTCCATCTCCTGTCGCAGTGCTTGGTTTTGCAGCTGAACCCGGTACATGGACAGGGCCTGCTCGACTGTGACCAATACTTGGTCGTTATGAAAGGGCTTAGGGATATAATCGAACACACCGGCTTTGATGGAATCGAGAGCCGTCTGCACCGAGGCGAAGGCTGTCATGATGATGAAGGGGATTTCACCGATTTCTTCACGAACCGATTTAAAAAGGGTCAACCCATCCATCCGGGGCATCTTGAGATCCGCAAGCACGATGGACATCGCCTCCCTGTTGAGAATCTCCAGGGCGGCAAAACCATTGTCCGCAGTGGTCACCGTGTATCCGGCCCGGCGGAGCAACTGGGCGAGAACAACGCAATAATTTTTTTCATCGTCGACGATCAGGATGTGTGCCGGGGTCATCTTTTCTCCATGGGCAATTTGATGCGGACTCGTGTGCCTTGTCCTGGATGATCAATTATGTCGATACTTCCCATATGGGCCTGGACACATTGGTATGCAATAGCCAGTCCCAATCCCGATCCTTTGGTTTTTGTGGTGAAAAAGGGGTTGAACACCTTGTCCTTTATGGCTTCTGGTATACCCTCGCCTGTATCATTGATTTCGATGACAGCATTATTTTTATGGGATGTACATGTTACAAGGATTTTTCCACCTGAGGATGATGCTTCCACTGCATTGAGCACAAGATTTAGAAGTACCTGTTCCATGAGATTGCGATCTATTTTTGCCGTGAGCGTCTTTTCTGTGCATCGGATATCGAGATCAAGGTTTTTTGCACGAAAGAATTCTGAAAATCGATTCATGCAGGTTTGCACAAATTCGTTGAGATTGCAGGGTTGAAGAAGCGGAACAACTTCACGGCCAAAGCACAGGAAATTGTTCAACAGCGTGTCAAGCCGCTGTGTTTCTTCCTGAATGACAAGCAGAAGCTCCTCAGTGTCTTTGTCTTTTGCGGTGATCGAACTTCCAAGCAGCTGGGCTGAAGAGGCCACGATGCCCAGAGGGTTGCGAATTTCATGGGCCAGTCCGGCGGCCATTTCTCCGAGCGCGGCCAACCGTTCCTGGCGTTGGAGTTTGTTCTCGGCTTGAGCCAGTCGGTTCAATGAATCGCTGAGGGATCGTTGGTTTTCAACAAGAGTTTGGTTGAGGTCTTGCTGAATGAGAAGTTGTCGGCGCATTTCCCTGGAAAGCGATTGGACGAGCACGGCCACAAAGAAGAACACAATGGCTGGGGTGATGAATTCTGGAATGTCCGTAATGATTTCTTGCTCAGAAAGATCGTAGATGGGAATAAGCAGAAAATAGACAAGAGTGGCCATTCCTGTAACTGTCAGTGTCGTACTCAAGCCCGTACGCATGGCAATCGTTACAATGGGAAGCAGGAATATGGCCCAGAAGGCACTTTCCTCGTAGGCTGTTGTTGTTGACCAGACGACAAAGGCGCAAAGAGTCAGGGTGATCGTCACATGGATGGTTACCCGGATTTTTGAATCATAGCGATTTTTGAAGAAATATTCGCTTAAAAAACAATATGCTGCGAGGAGAGTAAAGGCGGTTCCTGCCCTGAGAATACTGATCCCGGGGGTGAATCGCTGGATAAAGATCAGCAGAAGGGCGAGCAGGGCGATGATGCCCCATTCGAAAAGTTTGTTGCTGCGGGATGGTTGCAAGGTGCTTTTCCTGTGCAGGGGTTGTTGATAGCGGGGTGAAAGAACATCGGTCTTGTTGCTTGAAGGTATGGATACATTGGAAGTATCTTTCGCCGATCCAGGGTTTCGGGTAACTGTCTGTGCTACCGAATTCGGGTAAAATCAAGTCCGGCCCCCGTGTAGACGTTGTGGAGGCTGCCGGGGTGCCAAGTCCAGGAAGTACGCACGGCATTTTCCATTTGCCTTCGGGGGTGCATCTCGCATAAGGCAATTTTGTGTCAGATATTTTTCATCATTTTACCATCAGGAGTAGACGCGATGCTAAGGATCGGGTTTGTTGGATGGCGGGGCATGGTCGGATCGGTACTCATGGGCAGGATGCTCGAGGAAAAGGATTTTTCCGGGTTCGAGCCCCTGTTTTTCACCACCTCCCAGGCCGGCCAGGCCGGTCCGGATATCGGCGTGGACATCCCTCCCTTGGCCGATGCCTTTGATTACGATCTCTTAAAGACCATGGATGTGATCATCTCCTGCCAGGGCGGAGGATATACCGAGAAGTGCCATCCCGAACTGCGCAAGAAGGGGTGGAAGGGCTATTGGATCGACGCGGCCTCGACCCTGCGCATGGCTGATGACAGCGTGATCATTCTCGATCCGGTCAATAGAAAGGTCATCGACCGGGCCCTGGACAAAGGGGTCAGGGATTTTGTGGGCGGCAACTGCACGGTTTCCCTCATGCTCATGGGACTGGGCGGGCTTTTTGAGAAGGATCTGATCGAATGGATGACCTCCATGACCTATCAGGCCGCGTCGGGAGCCGGGGCCAGAAACATGCGCGAGCTGGTCGATCAGATGCGGGCCATTGGCACCGCTTCTGCCCCTCTTCTAAACGATCCGGCCACGGCCATTGCCGAGCTCGACCGCACGGTCATCACAACCATGCGTGAAGACGCATTCCCCACGCAGTATTTCGGGGTTCCCCTGGCCGGCAGCGTGATCCCCTGGATCGATCGTCCCCTGGAAAACGGTCAGTCCAAAGAGGAATGGAAGGGCATTGCGGAAACGAACAAGATTCTGGGTCGCTCCGACAACCCCGTGCCCATCGACGGGTTGTGCGTGCGCATCGGGGCCATGCGTTGTCACAGCCAGGGCTTTACCATCAAATTGAAGCAAGATGTGCCGGTCGATGAGATCGAAGCCCTGCTTGCCGCGCATAACGACTGGGTGCGGGTCATTCCCAATGAAAAAGAGATCTCCATGCAGGAACTCACCCCTGCCCGGGTGACCGGGACCCTGGAGGTGCCGGTGGGCCGGATTCACAAGATGAACATGGGGCCCAAGTACCTGACCGCCTTTTCCGTGGGCGACCAGCTTTTGTGGGGCGCGGCCGAACCCCTGCGAAGGATGCTTGGGATTTTGCTGGAGCGGCTGTAACTATTCAGGTTCGTTTGAGTACCTTACTCGCGAAAGTCTGCTATAAAAAACAAGAAAATTCCATAACCGTTTGAACTTAAAACCTAAAACTTAAAACTGCGGCCTGGCCGCGTTAGTACCTTAGTCGTGAAATTCTGCCACAAAAAACAAGAAAATTTGATTTGCATAAAAGACATCAGACGCCCGTTCGCAAGGCTCACTCGACCATCGCAGACAAAATCCGCAGCAGACCTTCCGCAGACGACTTGAATCTTCTTGATGGCGGACAAAATTGCTGTTGTCCGGAGTTGTTGTCCATTTTTTTGTCCGCCGTTGTCGTGTGAGTTTGCGAACGGGCGGTTCATGCTTGTATCGGGTTGTGGGCTCTACCTGCGTTGAGTTTTACGTAACTTCAAAAAAATCGAAGCGTTCATGGCACCGGGCGATCGCAACCTGACCCGATCAGCCAATACTTGCCTCTTTCCAGACTATCGCCTAGTAATAAAAGATGGAAACAACAAAACAGACCATGGAAAAACGTAAAAAATTGTTGAAACGTCTTGCATTCGCTCGAGTAAATCAGGAAATCGAAGGCATGGGTTTGACTCACAAGGAGATTGCCCTGTTCGAACATTGTATAGACACCGATTGTACGTCCGAGCAAATGGAGACCATGATCGCCTCGCACCTTCACCGTGACTCAAATGCGTTACGCAGTTAACGATCCCTATACGTACGACGACTCATCCGTTCTCAGAAATATCCCCGGAATTCGCAATGCTTCGGAGCTTGAAGCCTTTGAGCGCGTCCAGGTAACCAAGCGATTCCTGGAAGATCCACCTCCGGGTGATTTCAACTACCCCCACCTCAAGGCCCTCCATCACCACCTTTTCCAGGATGTTTATTCCTGGGCCGGTCAGGAGCGCAATGTGCCCATTACCAAAGGCGGTAATCGATTTGCGACTCCGGCGTTCCTCCATCAGAACGGGACGGCTCTATTACGAAACCTGCACAAAATAGTTCTCGCCCTTCCCCCCGACAAGGCTTTGTTCGCAGAAACAATCGAGCCGTTCATCACCGAGCTCAACGTCCTTCACCCGTTTCGAGAAGGAAACGGCAGAGTCACGCGTTATTTTCTTTTCCTGATTGCAGAGTCCCTGGACTATGAAATTGTTCCAGAAGTCCTTCTTCAGGAAGGGTGGCTCCAAGCAAGTATCTCCGGATTCAACGGCAACCCTGTCCCCATGCGCAACCTCATCGAAAAATCATTACGTGACGTAAAGAAGTGCAAGAAATCTGTCCATTAGCTCTCTCAGTGAGGCAGGGCTGATTTGTTCTCATGGCCGGCTTGCCCCATTCCGGGCGCTTTGAAACTCCCTCGCGGGCCTCTTACCATCAAGCCGTTGCTCCATAAGAACATGGTTTTTCGGCAAAAAGTCCGGCAACGGCTTGATGAACGATGCCTGGCTCGGTCAGACAGTCAAACCGCCCGGAACGGGGCAAGCCGGCCACTCTATTCCAGGTACTTGGACAAGAACAAATTTGCCTTGAATGTAAAACAATTACCCATTGACGAACCCTGCATGACCCTATATTGCTATTTAGAAATATGGAGATATACCTATGAAAGAGCTGGTCAAAGTGATGAAGGCCCTGGCGGATCCCGGGCGGATCAAGATCGTGAAGATGCTCGAAGTGCGTGAATTGTGCGTGTGCGAGATCCATGCGGCCCTTGATCTGGCCCAGCCGATCATTTCCAAGCACCTGCGGATTCTCGAGGAGGCGGGGCTGGTGGATAAGCGCAAGGATGGACAGTTTGTGATCTATTTTCTGCCCTCGTTTGCACCCAACTCCCCGTGCCTGCCTGTTTTGTCCGAGGTTCTGGTCTGGGCGGGCCGAAGTTCAGAGATCAGGGAGCTGCTTGAACGTCTGGTTCGTATCGACCGGTATGCAATCTGTAAACAAAGGAGAAGCAATGAAGATGCTCGATGAAATTGTCGCGGAAATGGATTTTGATTTTCTAGGCTCGGGTGAACACGGAATGAGCGTGCAAGGGGTGCGCAAGGTGCTTGGCAATGAGCATTTCCTGTTTCTGGACATCCGCACGGATCAGGAACTCGGATATGCCGCGTTTCCCTTTGCCATTCACATCCCCCTGCACGAGCTTCCCCATCGTCTGGACGAGCTGCCAAAAGACAAGTGCATCATCGCCTTTTGCTCTTCGGTCTTTCGCGGAGCCGTTGCCTACACCTATCTGCGGGCGAACGGGTTTGACGAGGTCAAGGGATTGACCGCATCCATGGAAGACCTGATCACCATTTTCAAGCCCGGTCCTCTGGCCAAGATGTAGCGGACTGATCATGGATTCACTGACCCTTGTCATCATTTCGCTCTCTTTTGGACTGAGCTTTGTTTTCGCTCTCGGAGGTGTTGGCTCGGCCGTGATTCTCATTCCCACCCTGACCTGGCTGGGGGTTCCCTTCGGTCTGGCCAGGCCTACGGGACTCTTCGTCAACACCGTGAGTATGGTCGGGGCCACCTATTCCAATATCAGAGAGAAGCGGCTTGATTTCAGGCTGGGGATTCCCATCATCACCGCCTCTGTCATTCTGGCCCCGGTGGGTGCCTGGGTGGGGCATCTCATTCCCACGCAGTACGTCATGCTTGCCTTTATCGGTTTTCTGCTTTTTTCCGGTTCCATGATGCTCTTTTTCAAGGGAGCAAAATACGCAGATCAGTACCGGGAGGACCGCCCCGTTTTCGGACCGACTCTTGTGGGCGTTACGGCCGGTTTTATTTCCGGGCTGCTTGGTATCGGCGGCGGTGGCCTCATCTCACCGCTCATGATTCTGCAGGGATTCAATCCCAAGAAGATTGCCGCAGTCACCGCCTTTGCCGTGCCTTTTTCCTCCTTTTCCGCCTTTGTGACCTACGCTGCCATGGGTTCGGTCTCCTGGCGACTGCTCGCTTTTGCCGGTCTGGCCGCCTGGGCCGGCGGGTACCTGGGAACCATTGTCATGCACAAGAGGATGCGTCCGAGCATGGTCAAGAAATTTTTGGGCGTGGTGCTCATGCTCATGGCCGTGAAACTGATTTTCAAATTGTTTTAGAAAAGACGTTTCTTCGTGATAACGCGTATCGGCGGGTCAAGAGAGGCTTTTTGATTCGGGGTGTTAACCCGCTGTCTGGAAGGAAAATCATGACGCAATCCCTGATCCGTTTTCAGAAAAAAAAGATCTGCCCATGCCGGTGGCCGGGGGTCTAGCTTCTTTTGTTGTGTTCTTGTGGTTCAGACAACGCAATAGATAACTCAACAAAAGGAAAAAGTTATGACTTCAGGAATTATCCTGGCCCTGCTCGCTACGGGTGGCGGGGTCGGTTTTGCCTCCGGGCTTCTCGGTGTCGGAGGATGTTTTATCATGGTACCGGTCCAGTTCTGGGCCTTGAAGGCTATGGGGGTCGATCCTACCATCGCCATCCGAATCGCTTTTGGGACCAATCTCATGGTTGTCCTGCCCACTGCTTTGAGCGGGGCCATCGCACACACCAGGAAAAATGCTGTTCTTTGGAAGGCAGGCATTGTTCTGGGCCTCACCGGGGCCTGCGGGGCCTTTGTGGGTGCGTGGATAGCCACAATGCTCCCGGCAAAGGTTCTTACCGTTGCCTTTGGGGTGTCCGTCATCATCGGCGGACTTCGCATGCTGACGGCAAAGCCCCCAAAGGTGGACGAAGAGCCCAGCCAGAGTATGGCCGCCTTTGTGCTCTGGGG
This sequence comes from Desulfoplanes sp. PS50, assembly GCF_053851535.1. Lineage (NCBI taxonomy): Bacteria > Pseudomonadati > Thermodesulfobacteriota > Desulfovibrionia > Desulfovibrionales > Desulfoplanaceae > Desulfoplanes > Desulfoplanes sp. PS50. The sequence continues at coordinate 24,405 of NZ_JBSPZA010000031.1, forward strand.
GATTCCCCTGGGTATCGTCTCCGGACTCATCGGCATCGGGGGAGGAGTTCTCATTATCCCCATTATGGTTTTCTGTCTGAAGTTCAAGATACATCAGGCCGTGGGGACATCCACCGCACTCATGATTTTCACCTCCATCGGAGGGGCGCTTTCCTTTCTTTTCAATGGACTGGGAGTCCCGGGACTTCCTGCATGGTCAACGGGATATATCAACTGGCTGCAATGGATTCTTCTGGCCGGATGCAGTATCCCCATGGCCGTTGTGGGTGCCAGGATCGCCCATCTCATCCCGGCCAAACAGCTCAAGTACATCTTTGTGCTGGTGATGTTCTATATGGGACTCAAGATGACGGGTATCTTTGCCCTGTTGAACCTGTCCCTGTAGCCCGGAAAGGATTGAAAACCCAATCTCTCGCAAAGGAGAAATCATGTCTTCCACTATCAAAATCAAGGTACTGTTTCCCACTGATTTTTCGGATGTATCCAGGAAGGCCCGACCCTATCTGACCGGTTTGAAGGCCATGGGGCTCGAGCATGTTGTCCTGCTCAATGTGGTCAATGAAAGACGGGTCAGAAGCATGGCCCAGGGTGCCGTGTGGTTCGGGCGGGATCTGGCTTCCTTCCAGGAGGATGTTTTTAAGGAACTGGAAGAGGCTGCCCGCAAAAAGATGAAGGCGCTCAAAGAAACATTGGAGGAAGCCGGGGTCGACAAGGTGACCATACGCATCGAACGGGGCATTCCGCATACAAAAATCCTCGAGGTTGAAGCCGAGGAAAAACCGGATGTGCTGGTTCTGGGATCGCATGGGAGGAGCAATGTTGCCGAACTGCTCCTCGGGTCGGTCTCCGAACATGTGATCCGGCATTGCAGCTCCCCGGTTTTTGTCGTGAAACGCTGAGATCTTGGAATGTTTTCCGGCCTTGTCAGGACCCTGAATGTTTTAAGAGTGCCTGACAGGGTCGGAAATATTGGTGTGGGGTCAGCATGAACATCGCTTGTGATCGAATCCTACAACCGCACATTATGTAACCAAAGGTGCTTTTATGGATGATTTGTCGACCAAGGAACACCGTCACCACCATGCCAGGCATCCGTTTTTTGCATGGATGGTACACTACATAAAGTGGTGGCTGGCATTTACCGGTTTGATTTCCGCTACCTCGATCTGCCCTTTCTGCGGCACGCCGGGCTGCCCTGTGGGGGTTGGTTTTGCAAGCGCAATGGGAGGCGTTTTCGCGCTCTTCACGCAGAGCTGGAAAGATATGGGGAGATGGTTTGCGCATCATGTGCAACGATTGTATGCCAGACTTCGGTCTATGTGATGGATTTTCGAGCCGACCAAAACAGGATGGTCCAAATCGGCCCTGCTTTTCAGCCCCTCACCATTTAAACCGGAAAACTCTGTCAAGGAGACTCCATGACCACCACACCCGTCATCAAGAGACTTTCCTTTCTGGACCGCTACCTGACCCTGTGGATCTTTCTGGCCATGTTCGTCGGGGTCGGGACTGGCTTTCTCGCCCCCGGCGTGAAGTCCGTGATCAACTTTTTCCAGGTCGGAACCACGAATATCCCCATCGCCCTGGGGCTGATCCTGATGATGTATCCGCCCCTGGCCAAGGTGAAGTACGAGGAACTCGGCAGGGTATTCAGGAACACCAGGGTGCTCGGCCTTTCGCTGATTCAGAACTGGATCATCGGTCCGGTGCTCATGTTTCTGCTGGCCGTGGCCTTTTTGTCCGGCTATAATGAATATATGGTCGGGCTGATTCTCATCGGGCTGGCCCGGTGTATTGCCATGGTTATCGTGTGGAACGATCTGGCCGGTGGGGACTGCGAGTATTGCGCCGGTCTGGTGGCCTTCAACTCCATATTCCAGGTCCTGTTCTTTTCCGTCTACGCCTACGTGTTCATCACCGTATTGCCTCCGATTCTGGGTCTTGCAGGCATGGAGGTGCACATATCCATGGGGAGCATCGCCGAGTCTGTGTGTATCTATCTGGGCATCCCCTTTCTGGCCGGGATCATCTCCCGGATCGTGGGACTGCGGATAAAGGGAAAAGACTGGTACGAACAGGTGTTCATTCCCAGGATCAGTCCGGTGACGCTTATCGCCCTGCTGTTCACCATCCTGGTGATGTTTTCTCTCAAGGGTGAGCATATCGTTCAGCTTCCCCTGGACGTGGTCCGCATCGCCGTTCCCCTGTGTATCTATTTCGTGATCATGTTTTTAGTCTCTTTCTATATGTCCTGGAAGGTCGGGGCGAACTACGAGCAGTCCACAACGCTGAGTTTCACGGCGGCTTCCAACAATTTCGAGCTGGCCATTGCCGTGGCCGTGGCCGTGTTCGGTCTCGACTCGGGTCAGGCCTTTGCAGCGGTCATCGGCCCCCTGGTGGAGGTTCCCGTGCTCATCGGCCTGGTCAATGTGGCCCTGTGGATCAAAAAACGGTATTTTCCCTTTGCTCAAACAACACCGGCCGGAGTGTGTCATGTTGCCTGCCCGGTCGACCAGTCGGACCAGGGAAGGTGATTCGGGCGGGTATGCATTTTTTGGCCTCTACCATCATCCCTTGAGGCCCGCCTGTTCACGCAACCAGAACCCTATTTTGCAACCACGAGGCATCCAATGCAAAAGACGAAAATTCTCTTTTTATGCACGGGCAATTCCTGCCGCAGCCAGATGGCCGAAGGCTTTGCCCATGCGCTGAAGGCTGATGAGATCGAAGCCTTTTCCGCAGGGATCGTGAAGCATGGACTCAGTCCCCAGGCGGTCCAGGTCATGGGGGAGGCTGGAGTGGACATTGCCGCACAGCAGTCCAAGACCATTGACGAACTACCCCGGCAGGATTTCGATTACGTGATCACCCTGTGCGGTCATGCGAACGAGACCTGCCCGTTTTTCCCCGGCCCGGTCAAACGGGTGCACCATGGGTTTGACGATCCCCCGTCCCTGGCAAAGGAGGCAGCGAGCGAAGAAGAGGCTTTGAACCATTTCAGGCGGGTGCGCGATGAGATCCGGGAGTATGTGCTGACCTTGCCGAAAGGATTGTGAGTCGCAGAACTGCGTCAGAAGGCGTTACTCGATACCTTGGAAACATGGCGAGGGATGGAATATCTTTACACGTACGGTCTTGTATGTACAGGAGGTGCTAAAGTGGAAGCTATAACCTATACAGCAGCAAGACAAAACCTTGCGAAAACAATGGCAAAAGTCTGTAATGATCATGCCCCGATGATTGTAACCCGAAAATCCTCGGAATCTGTGGTCATCATGTCTCTTGAGGACTACCAGGCCCTTGAAGAAACCGCTTACGTATTGCGCTCACCTAAAAACACAAGACGGCTGTTTGAATCTATTGCCCAACTTGGAAACGGCAACGGTATTGAAAAGGAGCCCTTTCCGGATACTGGTCAAGGCGGATAAATGACGAACATAGATTCATTTATAAAGTCTGTGATGATGCGATTCTTATTGCACAGTTGAGATATCACTACTGATTTGTCCCGCCGACCAGAGAGATGATGCCCATGGGGCCGGGTAGGCCTGGATCCAGGAAAGGGCCAGGATGGAGGCCACGAGCACCGGCCCATCGGTCAAAAGGGGCGAGAAGGCCACTTTGATCCCTTCGCGGGGACCATGGCGCAGGGTCTGGGTCAGAACCAGGGTCAGCAAGGGGCCGGGGGGCAAGTCCCGAGCCAAGGCCCAGGGCCGCGCCGGCAAGGAGATAGCCAAAGGTTTCGGAGATCCTGAAGGGGGATGGTCAGAAGATGAATGCAGGCCGGGTGGTCGAAAAGAAAATCATCTATGGGCAGTAGTTACGCGCGTTATCTCGCTTGCCGAGCAGCCAGAAGGAGATAATTTCTTCAGAGATCAATTGTCCGTGACAGCAGCAAGATACTTGGAAAACTCTTCCAAGCTTGAGCACTTAAAAGACAGCTCAAACAGATTCTCCAACACCTCGACAGAATGAATGGATTGCAGGTTGTTCACTATCGAGGGCTTGACCAGGTCGAACTTCATTCGCAATGTCTTCAAAAGCATCTCGCGGGCATTTTCAACTTTGCCTTCAAGCCTGCCTTCAAGTCTACCTTCAAGTCTACCCTTCTGCTCTCCAACAAGCACTCCCTTCCCATAGCCTTCTTCTCGTAAAACGTCTGCTGTCGTTCTCACGGTTTCAACTCCTCCTGGAAGATGTTTGACGCTCTCTTCCACTTCTTGGGGACTGACCTCGGTGGCACTGAGCACATACGTTATCAGCACCCGAAAAATCTCTCCGGCGTCCTCGGCACTCAGCCCCTGATACAACAGGGTAAGGGACTCGTAAATCTTGTCCCGTTTATCCGGGTAGAAAATATACTCCAGAACCAGGTGGAAAACTTCCAGCGTTATGGTCGATTCCACCTTGTGCTTATTGACCGCTGGGACTTCATGCAAGATGTGCTCAAATTTGGGAATGTACTTCCTGTACGTCTCATTGGGCAGGTCAAAGAGATCGGAAAACTCCAGGCTGTAGCGCCACTGTTTCTTGCCGTGGTAAAAAACCAACGGAACGATCAGAGGAAGCCGCTCCTTGTTGGCCTTGGCGGCTTTCTGCCACATCTCGTTCATGTATTTGAAAAGCTGCAGCTTGGTCCACGTACCCAAACTGCTCTTATGCTCGATCAGGATGTACACCTCGGCAGGATCGCCACTTTTGAGCTGCATGGTAAGAACAAGATCCGACAGGCTTTCCTGGAGGTGGTCGCTGATATATGACTCCGAGGCGACTTCCAAAGAGTCAAGTTCGAGTTCCGAAGTGATCTCTGCGGGCATGTAGTAGCGGACAAAATCCCTTGCTACGTCCTCTCGGCCCAGAATGTTCTTGAACACATGATCATGCGCTGATTGGATTTTCTTACTCATGGAACAAAACGTAAGGCATATACTGGTGGCTGGCAAGGGCAATCCGATCACGCATGTAACGTCCAACAGGAGCTCATCTTGGAGAGTTCACTCTTTCCCGTCGTCCGTCTCCGTGTCTCCCTTCTCCCTAGCATTTTTTCCCATGGCCTCACCATCATCTCTTGAGGCCCGCCTGTTCACGCAACCAGAACCCTGTTTTGCAACCACGAGGCATCCAATGCAAAAGACGAAAATTCTTTTTTTATGCACGGGCAATTCCTGTCGCAGCCAGATGGCTGAAGGCTTTGCCCGTGCGCTGAAGGCAGATGAGATCGAAGCCTTTTCCGCAGGGATTGTGAAGCATGGACTCAGTCCCCTTGCGGTCCAGGTCATGGGGGAGGCCGGAGTGGACATTTCCGCACAACAGTCAAAGACCATTGACGAACTGCCCCGGCAGGATTTCGATTATGTGATCACCCTGTGCGGTCATGCGAACGAGACCTGTCCGTTTTTCCCCGGCCCGGTCAAACGTGTGCACCATGGGTTTGACGATCCCCCGTCCCTGGCAAAAGAGGCAGCGAGCGAAGAAGAAATTTTGAACCATTTCAGGCGGTTGCGCGATGAGATCCGGGAGTATGTGCTGACCTTGCCTGGGGGATTGTGAGCCGCAGAACTGCGTCAGAAGGCGTTACTCGATACCTTGGAAACATGGCGAAAGGCGACCGGACGTGATGGCGGTCGCCTTTCGTAAACAGTACAAGTTAATGCGGCCAAGCCGCAGTTTTAGGTTTTAAGTTTTAAGTTTTAAGTTCAAGCGGTTATAAAATTTTCTTGTTTTTTATTACAGAACCTTTTGCGTAAGGTACTCATACCTGTTCAGTCACAATTTGTCTGCTGCAATTCATGCTCTGCATGTTTTACAAGATGTTGGGCTGCCCATGTATTGAGACTTTGGTTTGCGATTTGAGCGGCCAATGCGACTGCACGGTGGCCTTCAGGGGACAGTCGCAGAACGAATTTTCCTGAATACGGCTTTTCCGGGGGCTCGCCAAGTTCACGGCAGAATTCCAGATAGGTGTCGACCGATGCCTGAAATTCCTGTTCAAGCTGTTTGGCATCGTCCGATTGAAATGTAATGGTGTCGCGTGTATTGATCACACGCCCATAAAAGAGTTTTGCATCTTTATCAAAAGTTGTTTCTCCAAGATAACCCTTATAGGCCAAAGTATCCTTGTGTGTCATGGTTGAATCCCCGCTCGTTGTAAAAATCCACGGATCCTGCCCCGCCTCCCGTCAGCTTTGTATAAGGTCTGCTAAAGCTTGCAAGCTTGCTAAGCATTCACTTTTACTCTGCATAAGGTCTGCTAAAGCTCGCAAGCTCGCTAAGCATTCACTTTTACTCTGCATAAGGTCTGCTAAGGCTCGCAAGCTCGCTAAGCATTCACTTTTCCCGCCTCCCGCCTCCCGCCTCCCGTCTCCCTTTCCCCGTCTCCCGTCTCCCTTCACTCATCCTTCCCCCCATACTCCCAGAAATACCAATCCATCCCGAAACAGGATCAGCGCGAAGCCAAAGAGAACCAGGCCCAGAAAGCGCATCAGGAAAAGATAGCCTCTGCTCGATAAAAAGGCGGTGAACCTGCCGGTAAGCAGGGCCAGGACGATCTTTGAGCCGACCAGACAGGCATAGAATCCAAGCAGAAATCCTGCCGATCCCAAAAGGCCGGTTGCATGGGCCCGGACCGTGGTCGGGGCGCCCACCGTGATCCAGAAGAGGTACATGTGCGGATTGGTCAGGTTGGCCAGAAGTCCTTTTTTGAGGGACTGGGGGCTGACGGGGACCGGCTGGGTTTCTTTACCGCGAACTCTGAAGCAGTCGTAGCCGTAGAAGGCGACCACCAGCGAGCCGACCAGGGAGATGATGCCCATGGGGGCCGGGTAGGTCTGGATCCAGGAAAGGGCCAGGATGGAGGCCACGAGCACCGGCCCATCGGTCAAAAGGGGTGAGAGGGCCACCTTGATCCCTTCACGGGGACCATGGCGCAGGGTCTGGGTCAGAACCAGGGTCAGCAAGGGACCGGGGGCAAGTCCCGAACCAAGACCCAGGGCCGCGCCTGCAAGGAGATAGCCAAAGGTTTCGGAGATCATGAAGGGGGATGGTCAGAAGATGACTGCAGGCCGTGGTGGTCGAAAAGAAGGCATGTAAAAGCCGGAGAGTCAGCCAAATATCCGCTAGCGGTAGACCAGGCAGCGGTGACCGATTGTGACGATTTGGACCACGACCTGTTGATCCAGGATTTCGTAGATGATCCGGTACAGTCCCTGCCTGATCCGGTAGGCAGCCCGTCCCGCAAGACGGACGCATCCTCGGGGGCGGGGATTTTCAGCGAGTTTTTCGATCCGTTCGAGGATGTTTCGGACATCTTTGCAAGGGATTGATCGCAGATCCTTTGCCACGGACTGTTTGAAGACGATCTCATAGTTTGCCATGAGCTTTCAGGTCGTCCAGCAGTTCTTCGTAGGTCATGGTGGGCTCAGCGGCTCGCATATCCAGGGTGTGTATATCTTCCTGATCCTCAAGCATGGTCAGCCTGACCGCCTCGTTGACCAGCTCGGAGATGGATCTGTGGGTGGATGCCGCCTTCAGGCGCAGGGCCTGGTGAAGAGCCGGATCAAAATAAATGGTTGCACGTTTGTTGGGCGTGGTTGCCATGATGTTTCTCCTGAAAAGGGAATCGATGTTTCCAGGTAGCGTTCTGACGACATGACGTCAAGACGTCCAGAGAAGACACCAGGGCTGATCTGTTCTCATCCAGGCGTCCAAAACAGGCATACGCCCGCAACCCAAGAAAGGCTTCAACGCCCGCTCGCAGGCTCGCTCGAGGAACAGGGGATCAGAGAAAGACACACGGAAAAACTACCTTCTAACGCAATAATGTAAAGATAAGAATTTTTCATCCGCAATATCTTCATATTCACTAGGATTTTGTTCTGTAAAATCGGTAAATATATCCAGTCCTGTTTTATTAAGTTTATTCACAACTCTGCAAACACCATCTCTCATGCATTCAACATTAAAATTCAGAATTAGGCCAATCGGCTTATCTGCCACCCGTAAATATGTAAGTAGTTGTTGTTTATGAATACCTTCAATCCCACTCACCGATTTTAATTCCAACAATAGAATATTCTCAACTATAATGTCTATCCGGTAACCAAGATCGATTTTTACTCCCTTATAAGTCACAGGATATGCTACCTGACGTTTGAAGGATATCCGGTGAAGAGAGAGTTCACGACACAGACATTGCTCATAAACACTTTCAAGCAACCCCGGTCCGATTGTTTTGTGGACCTCAATTGCGCATCCGATCACTTCTCCTGTCAGTGCGTTGACCTCCATAGTCATCCACTCCTCTGGTTTTTTCTCTGATCCTCTGCTCCTCGAGGCATATGTAATATGCCGGGCGTTGAGTGCAGTTTTACATCTTTCGATTTTCTTGTTTTTTATGGAGGACTTCCACGAGTAAGATACTAAAACTCATGGCCGGCTCACCCCTACTTTTTCCTGAAATGCTCCACATATTCCCCATAACCCTCTTTTTCCAGGTCATCCACGGGCACGAACCTATTCCTGAAATGCTCCACATATTCCCCATAACCCTCTTTTTCCAGGTCATCCACGGGCACGAACCTAAGGGCTGCCGAGTTGATGCAAAAGCGCAGTCCCGTGGGAGGGGGGCCGTCGTCAAACACATGGCCCAGATGGCTGTCTGCCTGGCGGCTGCGTACCTCGGTGCGCACGGCGAACAGGGAGCGGTCCTGGCGGGTGACGATGTTTTCGGGCTCAAGAGGCCGGGTGAAGCTCGGCCAGCCCGTGCCGGAATCGAACGTGTCCGTTGAACTGAAGAGCGGTTCGCCCGAGACGATGTCCACATAGATGCCCGCTTCCTTGTTGTCCCAATAGGCGTTGTCAAAGGGCGGTTCGGTCCCGGATTTCTGGGTGACCTCGTATTGAAGCGGGGTAAGCAGTGTGCGCAATGTTTTGGGGTCGGGTTTGATGAACCCGGTGCCGATGACCATGGTTCGTGCGTCCAGCCGCTCTCCCCAGGTCGCTTGCAAAAACGCGTTTCGCCCGGACCCCTCCCGGTAGAGGGCGTATCCTGCGCGGTTTTTTATGTGGTAATTTTGGTGAAAGCTCTCGGCCGGATAAAAGCTCGCAAGGGGTCTTATCTCGGTGACAATGGGCTGATCAAAGATGTCCGAGTTCTCGAGCGCCTTTTTGGAGGTCAGGGCGATTTCCTGCTGGCCCTTGTCATGATAGAAGAGGGCGGATCCGTATTGCTCACCCCGGTCCGCAAACTGGCCCCTGGCATCCGTGGGATTAATGTGCCGCCAGAACCAGTCGACCAGAAAGGCATAGGTGATTTGTGTGGGATCATAGATCACCTGGACGGCCTCCACATGACCGGTGGATCCGGACGAAACCTGCTCGTATGTGGGGTTGATCGCGTCTCCCCCGGTATATCCGGAAATCACCCGCACAACCCCGTCAAGTTTCTTGAAATCCGATTCCATGCACCAGAAGCATCCGCCGGCGAATGTGGCAGTCTCGTTTCCGGAGGACGCTGTCTGATCATCAGACGCAGTCGCTGCAATGACAAGAACGGGAATGCAGACAAACAGCATGGTCAGAATCATAGGCAAGAGTATTTTCATGATCTTCCTCCGTGATGGAATGTGGATCGTACCTGCGGGGACAAGGTATATGCAGAATCTTTCAAAATATGTTTAGCCCTTCGCGGTTACCAACCTTTTTTCACCTAGAAGAACGTCAAGAAAGGCAGAAATACTCCCCGTCCCGTGCCCCAGGTGTCGTGGCACTCAACACCTAACACCTAACACCTAACACCTAAAACCTAAAACCGTCTTCCCCCTGCCCGGTGCAATGCCCTTGCCCTTCTATTTTACCAGGGTCTCCCACACAAACTGGGTGATATTGCGCTCCTTACTGGAAAATTCCACGCCAACCAGGTAGACCGCCTGCCCGGCAAATTGCTCTGCGTATCCTTTGGTCTTGATCTGCTCCAAGGCCTTTCCCGGTCCGCACTGTTCCAGCACCTTGAATTCTATCAGATAGATGCGGTCCTTGAAATACACCACCAGATCGAGACGGCCCTTGTTGGTATGCACCTGGGGGTGCACATCAATTCCTGTGGCGGCAAAATAGCAATATACAATGGAGGCGTAATAGGCTTCATACCCTGCAGTCTGCTGCTTGTGGTACCAATCATAGGGAATGGAGGCGAAAAAGGCATAAAACAGCTCATGCAGCCGATCGAAATCATTGCTTTCCAAGATTTCATACAGGGCAAAGGCGTTGTTCTGCTGCACGACCGGGGTGGTGGTGAAATAGCTCAAAATATAATCAGCCAGGCTCTGACGCACCTCCTGATTGGGATAGCGCAGGGTGTAGCGCCGCATGCCGCCCAGGGTTTCCTGGCCGTCAAGGGTCAGATATCCGGTTTGAAAGAGCAGATTTTCCACCTCGATGTGGTCCACATCAAAGCTGCCCAAAAGACTCTCTCCCACCCGCAGATCGTTTAATTGCGGAACCGGATATTTTCGGTCCTCGAGGAGTTTGAGCAAAAAGGTAGGGGTGGCACTCTCGAACCAGTAGTTGGAAAAGGATCTTTTTTTCAAAAACAGCAGAATATCAAAGGGATTATAGACCTTTTCGCCCAGCCAGTTATAGCCGTTGTACCAGGTGCGGACCTCATTGAGATCAATACCTTCAAGATAGTCGGCAAAAACCGTTTCCAGATCCTGCTGGGTGTAGCCGCACAAGGCGGAAAATTCAGGACTGAGGGTGATATCTTCTAGATTGTTCAACCCGCTGAATAACGATACCTTGCTGAATTTGGAGACTCCGGTGATAACTATCAGACGTAGATAGGGGTCACTGTCCTTTAAAACGGAATAATAGTTCTTGAGCTCATCCCGGATTTCCACGGCCAGTTCCGGTTTGTGGATACTGTCTAAAATCGGTTTGTCATATTCATCCACAAGAACTACGGCTTTTTGTCCTGTTTGCTCTTCCAGCAGACGGATGAGCTGAAGAAACATCTCGCGCAGGTCCTGTTTTGTCGTCTTCAGGCCATAGGCTTCGAAATGGTCTTCTAGAATAGAACCAAAACGGATTTTCAAATCCTGAACCGAGCGCATAACCCCCGAACCGAAGCTGATGTGCACCACAGGATGGGTCTGCTTCCAGTCCCAGTTGTCGTACAGATACAACCCCTGAAACAGCTCGCGTTTGCCCTCGAAAACGGACTTGAGCGTACTCAATAAAAGGCTTTTGCCGAAACGTCGCGGGCGGGAAAGAAAATAATACTTATTCTGAGCGGCTATCTCAACAATAAACCGGGTCTTGTCCACATAGGCATACCCTTCCTCGATCAGATTCTCAAACGTCTGGATGCCGATGGGCAGCTTTTTCATATTCTCCTCCAAAATCGGTTGGGTCGTTTTGACAGTATAATCTACCTTGGTCACATACCAACCTCAAGGAAAAATTCCATAAAAAAGACCGGATATTCTGACCAGGCGAAGTGATGGAGCTTCCGCGCTACTCAGGCTTCTGTTGCTAAGTAAGCGTCCAGCCAACCCCTTATTCCCCCACCCAAATCGATATGCGATACAGGTTTCTCCAATACAATCAGGAGGAACTTTTCATGACTCAATCCCGCCAACGTAACATCCCCATAAAACGAAAAGACAAAATCACGTTTTGGTCAGCCGCAGTCCATGCGTGGGAAAAAAGCGGTCTTACTCAACGGGAATTCTGCCAGAATCAAGGGCTGGGCACTTCCACGTTCAGGTACTGGAAGAAGGAGTTGGCTACTGCTAAAAAGAACAAAATTCAGCAGCAGGAACTGATTCCAGTTGCAATCTCCATGTCTGATGCATCCTCCGGACAGACAAATTCATCCAGTCTGATTTTTCTGACAGCGAGTGGTCGATACCGGATAGATATCCACGATGGCTTTCATCCAGAAACGCTGGAACAGGTTCTTCGGATTTTGGAGCGGATATCATGATTCCACTCGGAACCGGTACGAAGGTCTATCTGGCTCCCGGGAGTACGGATATGAGAAAAGCCATCAATGGTCTGTCCATAATGGTTCAGGGCGTTCTTGACCTAGACCCGTTTTCTGTCCATCTTTTTGTCTTTTGCAACAAAACAATGACAATCATCAAAATTCTGTATTGGGACAGAAATGGATTCTGTCTCTGGCAAAAGAGGCAGCGAGTGAAGAAGAGGCCTTGAACCATTTCAGGCGGGTGCGCGATGAGATCCGGGAGTATGTGCTGACCTTGCCGCAAGGAATGTGAGTCGCAGAACTGCGCCAGCAGGCGTTACTCGATACCTTGGAAACATGGCGAGGGATGGAATGATCTTGACAGTTACGGCTGTATATGTACAGAATTACGTACAGGAGGTGCTGAAGTGGAAGCTATAACCTATACAGCAGCAAGACAAAACCTTGCGAAAACAATGGCAAAAGTCTGTAATGATCATGCCCCGATGATTGTAACCCGAAAATCCTCGGAATCTGTGGTCATCATGTCTCTTGAGGACTACCAGGCCCTTGAAGAAACCGCCTACGTATTGCGCTCACCTAAAAACACAAGACGGCTGTTTGAATCTATTGCCCAACTTGGAAACGGCAATGGTATTGAAAAGGAGCCGCTCGAGTGAAGCTCATCTTTTCTGACAATGCCTGGGACGACTATCTCTATTGGCAAAAAACCGACAAAAAGATGCTACGTCGGATCAACACACTCATTAAGGAAATAGAACGGAACCCTTTCGAGGGGGTCGGGAAGCCTGAACCACTCAAACATGCCCTTTCCGGATACTGGTCAAGGCGGATAAATGACGAACATAGATTCATTTATAAGGTCTGTGATGATGCGATTCTTATTGCACAGTTGAGATATCACTACTGATTTGCCCTGCCGCAAAGGATCTCTTTGCAAAGTAATGTGTTGACTGGTGAGATTGCCGGAACCGATTGTGAGGGATTGAGCGTGTGGGAGAGGAACCCTATCCAGACTCCCGTCAGCTCTGCATAAGGTCTGCTAACCTCGCAAGCTCGCCAAGCATTCACTTTAGCTTTGCATAAGGTCTGCTACGGCTTGCAAGCTCGTCAAGCATTCACTTTAGCTTTGCATAAGGTCTGCTACAGCTCGCAAGCTCGCTAAGCATTCACTTTAGCTTTGCATAAGGTCTGCTACAGCTCGCAAGCTCGCTAAGCATTCACTTTAGCTTTGCATAAGGTCTGCTACAGCTCGCAAGCTCGCTAAGCATTCACTTTAGCTTTGCATAA